>JAIXXG010000085.1 GCA_027490915.1 Microbacteriaceae bacterium | reverse complement strand
GCGGCGCGATCGCGTCGAACAGCAGGGCGGCGGCGAGCTGCCCGGCGACCAGGCTGAGCCCGAGCACGAGCACCCCGATGCGGGTCACCGTGACCGACTGGATGGCGATGAATATTGCACCGACGGCACCGCCGAGGTAGAGCAGCGGGTTCGTCGGCAGCGGCTCGGGCAGCCCGGCGACGAGCAGGTGCACGGCCGTCGCGACGGCGAGCGCCGCCGTGCCGACCGTGAAGTTGATGGTGGTCGCGGCGAGCGCCGACTGCGACTCTGCGCGCACGCGGCCGTTGAACGCCTGCTGGAACCCGATAGCAAGGCCGGCGATGAGCGGCAGCACGATGGCCGCCGGCGCGAACTCGCCCCCGCCGAGCCGAGGAGCCACGGCCACGCCGACCGCGGCGATCGTGAGGGCCGCCCCGACCACGCGGGCCGGCCCGAGCGCGGTTCGGCGCACTCCGGCGAAGCCGGTGGCGTCGACGATCAACCCGGTCAGGGTCTGCCCGGTGACGATCGCGATCGTGAAGATGGCGACGCCGATGATGCCGGCGACGAGGCCCTGGGCGAGCACGAAGAGGGCTCCGGCGAGACCGCCGAGGAGCATCCACCAGGCCAGCCGCCCCTCGCGCACGCCGGTCGCGACGGCGCGCAGTCCCGCGCGGCCGCGCGGCGAGACGGCGAGGATCGCGAGCAGGATCACCCAGCCGCTGCCGAAGGAGATCAGCGCCGCGGTGAAGCCGTCGTCGAGGCGCTGCCCGAGCTCGCCGTTGACGCGGCTCTGCACGGCGACGCCGACACCGGCGAGCACGGTGGCGGCGACGGCGGCGGCCGACACCAGGCGCGGGTGGCGGTGCGGGCCGGGGGTGGGATTCATCGGGTTCAGCATCCCATGCGGCACCCCCGGCCGGTGTTGGCGCATTGCGAAGAGCCGCGATCAGGCGCTCCTCCCGGCGGCTCCGGCACCCGCCTAGCGTGGCTCTTCGCCGGGGGGAGAAACGGATGTCGACCATGCGCTCTCCTTCCCGTCGCGCGCGCGGCGCGGCCCTCACGTGGGCCCTCATCGCTGGGATCATCGCGGCGCCCGCCGCCTCCGCGGCCACCCCTGCCGCGCCCGCCGCGGGCAGCGACCCGGCGACGCTCTCCACCATCACGGTTGTGTCCGAGCCGACGCTCGAGGGTGCCCGCGAGGTCGGCGGCACCCTCCCCGTGACCGGCGGCGTGTGGGAGCCCGCCGATGTCACTCTCTCCTACTCCTGGAGCTTCGGTGATGGATGCTGCGCCGGCGGCCCTCTCGACACCACCGGCCCGGCGCACGTCATCACGGCCGGGGAGGCGGCGATGGGCTTCGTCGGCGTGACGATCACCGCGAGCAAGGACGGGTACGAATCGACGACCGTCAACCTCTCCTCCGGGCGCATCCTGCCCGACGTGCCGGCCAAGCCGGTCGCCACGGCGGGGGGCCTGACCGCGGCGAACCGCGGCACCCTCAGCGTCACGACCGAGGACGGCATCGCCACGATCAGCATCCCGGGCACCGGGCCCGGCATCATGTTCTACGTCTACGGCTACGGGCTCGGCACGCCGCTGGGCTTCGAGGAGACCATCGATCCCGGCGTTCCGGAGTTCCAGGATGCGTACGACATCGAGGTCGACTACAGCGCGCTCGGCCCCGGCGCCCAGCGCCTCACCGTGCAGACCGCATCCGGTCGGCTCGTCGGCTGGGTGTGGGTGGATGCGGAGCCCCTCGCTCCCCCCGTGCCCGATAGCTCGGGGCTCACGTCGGAGAACGCGGGCGGAGCATCCAGCAACCCGACCAGCACCCCGAACGTGACGACGATCACAGTGCCCGGGGCCGACGCGGGTGACAGCGTGCACCTCACAGCCTTCTCGACCCCGACCTCGCTCGGCTGGTACACCGTGGAGGCTGACGGCACGATCCGCGTCGACTTCTCGTCGCTGCCCGCGGGCGACCACAAGATCGCGATCGTCGCGTCCGACGGCACGCTGCTGGGCTGGGTCGCGGTCACCGCCGTCGACGTCGCCCTCGCGGAGACGGGCCCGAACGATGACGCGGTGCGGCTGGCGTCGGTCGCCGCCCTCGCTCTGCTGGCGGGCGCCGCCGCGCTGATGACTGCGCGCCGCGGCCGGCGGGCGACCAGCGCGCCGAGTCTCTGACCCCCTGATCGACGACGACTGACCCGTCCCGGAAGCACCGGGCCGGGTCAGTCGTCGTCGATGTCCTCGCCCGCGAGCGCCCGGGCGGCGAGACTCTCCTCGCCCGCCAGCCGCCACACGTCGAACGCGGCCCGGCCGTTGATCACGATGATCAGCGCACCGAGAACGATGTCGGGCCAGCCCGTGCCGACCCACAGGGTCACCAGCGCCATGGCGATGATCGCGACATTGATGACGACATCGTTGCGCGCCGCGAACCACGCAGCGCCGACCATCGAACCCCCGTTAGCACGGATGCTGGCCAGCAGCAGCGCCGCCACCAGGTTCACCAGCGCTGCCCCGGCGGCCGCGAGGATGAGCGGCCCGGCGGCGGGCGCCTCAGGATCGCCGATCTTCAGCACCACCTGCGCGATGACGGCCACCGCCGGCAGCAGGATCACCAGTGCGAGAGCGCGCCCGACCCGTGCCCTCGCCGCCAGCGACCATCCGAGCGCAAGCGCGATGAGCAGGTTCACCGCCGTGTCTTCGAGGAAGTCGACGCTGTCGGCGAGGAGGGCGACCGAACCGATGCCGACCGCCACCGAGACCTCGACGATGAAGTAGGCGGCATTGATCGCCGCGACCACGAGAACGGTGCGACGCAGGTCGGTTGGCGCGGAGGCTGCGTTCATCGGCATCAGCATCCCACGGTGCGCACTGAGGGTCAGCGCACCGGGAACAACTCGAGGGGAGGATCGGGAATCGGAGCCGCCTAAGGGAATCGAACCCTTGACCTATTCATTACGAGTGAATCGCTCTGCCGACTGAGCTAAGGCGGCGCGCGCGGCGAGCCGCGGCACGGTGTGAAAGCTTAGCCGATTCCGCCGGGGGTCGCAGACGCGTCGGTCAGCCGTCGCAGACCAGCCCGTCCTGCGGAACGGTGCCCGAGATGAAGTACGCGTCAACCGCGTCGACGATGCACGGGTCGCCCTCGTCGTAGGCGATGTGCCCCTCGCCGACCCAGGTCAGCAGCACCCCGCTCTCGAGCTGCTCGGCCAGTGCCTCCGCCCACTGGTACGGCGTCGCCGGGTCACCCGTCGTGCCGACGACGAGGATCGGCGCGGCGCCGGTGCCGCTGACCGGGCCGAGCTCCCCCTCGAACGGGTAGGGCCAGTTGGCGCAGAGCACATCGCCGAGCGGCGACGGATCCGCAGTGGTCGGCGCGACCGCCCGGATCTGCTCGTTCTGGGCGGCGATCACCGCGCGGTCGGTCTCCACCGGGTAGTCGAGGCAGTTGATGGCGATGAAGGCCTCGAGCGAATTGTCGATGTACTCGCCGTTCTCGCGCCCGTAGTAGAAGTCGGCCAGCAGGAAGCCGGTCTCGACGATGCCCGTGCGCAGCTCGGTGAACATCTGGCTCAGGAACGACCACGACCCCTCGTCGTAGAGCGCCGTCGCGATCGCGATGTCGAGCACCGCGCCGTCGAAGAAGCGGCCGTCGTCGGCCGGGATCGGCTCGGCGTCGAGACGGTCGTACAGGTCGCGGATGAGCGCGAGGCTCTCCTCGACCGTGCCGGGGAACGGGCAGGCCTCGGTTTCGGGGCACGCCTCGAGGTAGGCGCGCAGCGCGTTCTCGAAGCCCTCCGACTGGGCGAGCACGACGTCGAAGGTCGTCGTGGTCGGGTCGGTGGCGCCGTCGAGCACGAGGCGCCCGACCTTCTCGGGGAACCGGTCGGCGTACCGCGCCCCGATGTCGGTGCCGTAGGAGTATCCGAAGTAGTTCAGCTGCGCATCCCCCACGACCGCCCGCATCATGTCGAGATCGCGCACCGTGCTGTTGGTGTCGACGAAGCCGAGCAGCGGGCCGGTGTTCTCGGCGCAGGCCTCGGCGAAGGCGACCGAGCTGGCGATCACCTCGGCCTCCCACTCGGGCGTGCCGAACTCCGACTCGGGAATGCCGAAGATGAACTCGTCGAGATCGGCCGGGTCGGTGTAGCAGGTGACGGCGCTCGACCGGCCGACGCCGCGAGGGTCCCACCCCACGATGTCGAACTCGCGCCGCAGGTCGGCGCTCACCGCGAAGTCGACGCTGTCGCGCACGAAGTCGAAGCCCGAGGCGCCCGGCCCGCCGGGGTTGATGAAGAGCGAGCCCTGCGGCTGCCCGCCCGTCGCCGGGTGCCGCACGAGCGCGAGCTCGATGTCGTCTCCCTCGCCGGGGTTGTCCCAGTCGAGGGGTGCGATCGCCGTGGCGCACTGGGCGCCGCCCCCGCAGCCCGTCCAGGTGAGCACCTGGGTGTAGTACGGCCGCAGCTCCTCGGCGACCTCCTCGCCCGTGGGCGTCGACGTCTCGCCGCCGCTGACGAGGCCCTGCAGCCAGCCGGGAACGCAGCCGCTCAGCAGCAGGGTCGGAACGAGGATGATCGCGGCGATCGAGGCGGCGCGACGGTTCTGAGGTCGGGTCACGAGGCAGAGCCTAGCGCCGGCACCCTTCCGCTGGCAGAGATGAGCATGGCTTCGAGCGCGAGCTGCGGCGGGGTGTTGCCCTCGATGCGGCGGCGCGCGACGGCGATCGCGTCGAGGGCGGCCAGCGACTGCTCGGCGCTGCCGGCCCGGGATGCGAGCTCCAGCTCGCCGCGCACGGCCTCGTTCACCAGCTCGAGCCCCGAGCCGAGCTGCAGCATCAGCAGATCGCGGTAGAGCGACATGAGGTCGACGAGCACGCGATCGATGCCGTCGCGCACCGAGCGGGTCGCCCGGCGCTTCTGATCGTCCTCGAGGGCCTTGAGGCTGGCGCGCAGGGCCGGCGGCACGGTGGCCCCCGGCTCGAGGCCGAGCGACCGCAGCGCCGCCTGGCGCTCCTCCTCATCGCGCTCGGCGGAGAGCGCCTTCGCATCCTCCGTCGCGATCGCCACCAGTTGCTCGGCCGCGAGCACGCAGCCGCTGACGCTCTGCACCCCGAGCGCGAGCTGCAGAGTGCGGGCGCGGCGCTCGCGGGCGTCGGCGTCGGTGGCGAGTCGCAGCGCCATGCCGATGTGGGTCTGCGCCTCGCGCGCGGCTCGCTCGGCAAGGGCCGGCTCGACGCCGTCGCGCCGCACCAGCAGCTCGGCCACCTCGGCGACACTCGGCACGCGCAGGCGCACGACGCGCACGCGCGAGCGGATGGTCGGGATCAGGTCGGCCGCGCTCGGCGCGCACAGCACCCACACGGTGCGCGGCGGCGGCTCCTCCAGCGCCTTCAGCAGCACGTTCGACGTGCGCTCGGTCATGCGGTCGGCGTCTTCGATGATGATCACGCGGTAGGGCGCGATACTCGGCGAGAACTGGCTCTGCGCGACCAGGTGGCGCACCTCGTCGATCGTGATCACGACCCGATCGGTCGCGAGCACGGCGAGGTCGGGGTGCGTGCGGGCGGCGACCTGCGCCGCCGTGCGCTCGGCCTCGGCACCGCTGGTCGATCCCTGCAGCAGCGCGGTGGCGAAGGCAAACGCGAGGTTCGAGCGGCCCGAGCCGGGCGGACCGGTGACGAGCCAGGAGTGGGTCATCGCCTCGGGGTCGGCAGCGGCATCCTTGAGCGCCGCGATCGCGGCCTCCTGGCCGGTCAGCTCCTCCCAGGCGGTCATGCCGCCACCCTAACCGAGCAGGGCCGACACGCGGTCGCGGATGCTCGCCTGCAGCTCGTCGACCGGCCGGGTCGCGTCGAGCACGAGAAACCGCTCGGGCTCGGCGTCGGCGAGCGCCCGGTAGGCGGTGCGCACGCGCTCGTGGAACTCGAGCTGCTCGGCCTCGAGCCGGTCGTACCGCGTGCGGCTGGAGTCGAGCCGTGCGCGCCCGACGGCGGGGTCGAGGTCGAGCAGCACGGTCAGGTGCGGCAGCAGCCCTTCGGTGGCCCACAGCGAGACGTCGCGCACCTCGGCGGGATCGAGCACGCGGCCGGCGCCCTGGTAGGCCACCGACGAGTCGAGGTAGCGGTCTTGCAGCACGACGTCTCCCCGCTCGAGCGCAGGCCGCACGAGCGTGGCGATGTGGTGCGCGCGGTCGGCGGCGTAGAGCAGCGCCTCCGCGCGCGGAGCGATGTAGCCGCGCCGGTGCAGGATGATCTCGCGCAGCTCGAGCCCCAGGTCGGTGCCGCCCGGCTCGCGGGTCTGCACGACCGTGCGGCCGTTCTGCTGCAGCCACGCGGCGAGCGACGCCATCTGCGTGGTCTTGCCCGAGCCGTCGCCGCCCTCGAGGGTGATGAACAGGCCCGTCATGGCGTCGCTCACTTCTTGGTCGCGCGCTTCGCGGGCGCCTTCTTCCCCGCCGTCTTCGCCCCCGCCGACGCGGCGCGCTTCACGGGCTTCTTCGCCGGGCCCTTCGCGCGCTTGTCGGCCAGCAGCTGCACCGCACGATCGAAGTCGATCTCCATCGGGTCCTCCCCGCGCGGCACGGTGGCGTTGGTCTCGCCGTCGGTCACGTAGGGGCCGAAGCGGCCGTCCTTCAGCTTGATCGGCTTGCCGCTGACCGGGTCGGCGTCGAACTCCTTGAGGGCGCTCGAGGCCTTCCGCGCGCCGTACTTCGGCTCGGCGAAGCGCGCGAGCGCGCCCGCCAGGTCGATGTCGAAGATCAGCTGCTCGCTGTCGAGCGAGCGCGTGTCGGTGCCCTTCTTGAGGTACGGGCCGTAGCGGCCGTTCTGCGCGGTGATGGGCTCGCCGCTCTCGGGGTCGTCGCCGACGACGCGGGGCAGGGCGAGCAGCTTCAGCGCGGTCTCCAGGTCGACCTCGGCGGGCGACATATCCTTGAACAGGGATGCGGTGCGCGGCTTCTCCGCGGGCGCCTTCTTCACCGCCCGCTTCTTGGGTGCGGGCAGCACTTCACCGGTGGCGGGGTCGACCTGCTCGGCAGCGGGCTCGGCAGCGGCATCCGCTGCGGGTTCGGGATCGACCTCGGTGACGTAGGGCCCGAAGCGGCCGTCTTTCACGACGACGCTCTTGCCGTTCTCGGGGTTGGTGCCGAGCACGCGGTCGCCGACGACGGGGGCGTTGACGAGCTCGACCGCCTTGGCGGGGGTGAGCTCGTCGGGCGCGAGATCCCGCGGAAGATTGACGCGACGCGGCGTCGCGGCGCCGTCGGGGCCGGGTGCGGCGTCGGGGTCGATCACCTCGAGGTAGGGGCCGTACTTGCCGATACGCAGGGTGATGGTGTCGGTGATGGGCATCGAATTCAGGGCGCGGGCATCGATCTCGCCGAGGTTGTCGACGACCGGGCGCAGGCCGGGCTGGTGGTCGTCACCGAAGTAGAAGCCCTTCAACCACTCGGTGCGGTCGGCCTCGCCGTTGGCGATGCGGTCGAGGTCGGCCTCCATCTCGGCGGTGAAGTCGTACTCGACGAGGTCGGCGAAGTTCTCCTCCAGCAGCCGCACCACCGAGAAGGCGATCCAGTTCGGCACGAGGGCCGAGCCGCGCGGGGTCACGTAGCCGCGGTCGACGATGGTCGAGATGATCGCGGCGTAGGTGCTGGGGCGGCCGATGCCGCGCTCTTCCAGCGCCTTCACCAGGCTCGCCTCGGTGTAGCGCGGGGGCGGGCTGGTCTCGTGCCCCTTCGGCTCGACGTCGAGCACGCTGAGCGCCTGGCCGATCGTGAGCGGCGGCAGCTTGGCCTCGGCGGGCTCGGCGCTGTCGGCTTCGCGCGTCTCGTCCTGGCCCTCTTCGTACGCGGCGAGGAACCCGCGGAAGGTGATGACGGTGCCGCTCGCGGCGAACTCGGCGATGGCGTTCGCGGGCGTCGCGGCGCTGCCGGTGGGGCCGGCCTGGATGCTCACCGACGCGGTCTGCCCGCGGGCATCCGCCATCTGGCTGGCGACGGTGCGCTTCCAGATCAGGTCGTAGAGCTTCCAGTCGTTGCCGCGCAGCGTGCCCTCGAGCTCGGCGGGAGTGCGGAAGACGTCGCCGGCGGGGCGCACGGCCTCGTGCGCCTCCTGCGCGTTCTTCGACTTGCTCGCGTAGACGCGCGGGCTGTCGGGCACGCTGTCGGGGCCGTAGAGCGCGGCGGCCTGCGAGCGCGCGGCGGCGACGGCCTGCTGCGAGAGCGTCGTCGAGTCGGTGCGCATGTAGGTGATGTAGCCGTTCTCGTAGAGCGACTGCGCGATCGACATCGTCTGCCGGGCGGTGAAGCGCAGCTTGCGCCCGGCCTCCTGCTGCAGCGTGGAGGTGGTGAAGGGCGCGGCGGGCCGGCGCGTGTAGGGCTTCGACTCGACGTTGGTGACGGTGACGGTCAAACTCGGGTCGCGCAGGGCGGCCGCGAGCGAGGTGGCGAGCTGCTCGTCGAGCGCCACAGCGTCGGCGGCCTTGAGCTCGCCGCGGTCGCTGAAGTCGCGGCCGGAGGCGACCTTCTTGCCGTCGAGGCGGGCGAGCCGCGCGGTGAAGGGCGTGGTCGCCCCCGCGGGGGTGAGCGTGGTGTCGAGATCCCAGTAGCTCGCCGTGACGAAGGCGAGGCGCTCGCGCTCGCGGTCGACCACGAGGCGGGTGGCGGCCGACTGCACGCGGCCGGCGCTCAGGCCGGGGCCGACCTTGCGCCACAGCACGGGGCTGACCTCGTAGCCGTAGAGCCGGTCGAGGATGCGCCGCGTCTCTTGCGCGTCGACCAGGGCGGTGTCGAGCTCGCGCGTCGCGTCGACGGCGCGCTGGATGGCCTCTTGCGTGATCTCGTGGAAGACCATGCGCTTGACCGGCACCTTCGGCTTGAGCACCTCGAGCAGGTGCCACGCGATGGCTTCGCCCTCGCGGTCTTCATCGGTGGCGAGCCAGAGCTCGTCGGCCTCCTTGAGCGCGCGCTTGAGCTCGGCGACGGTCTTCTTCTTGGTGTCAGAGACGACGTAGTACGGCTCGAAGCCGTTGTCGACGTCGATCGAGAACTTGCCGAGCGGGCCCTTCTTGAGCTCGGGCGGAAGGTTCTTGGGCTCGACGAGGTCACGGATGTGGCCGACCGAGGCCTGCACCTCGTACTCGTCCCCGAGGTACTTGCCGATCGTCTTCGCCTTGGCGGGCGACTCGACGATCACCAGCTTCTTGCCCTGCGGCATCGTGCTCCTCTTAATGCGCGTCTGGCGACGCTGGTCTGCGCTGCTCTGTCTGGGTGGCGGGGGGATCGCATCCGCACCCCGACCGGTGCGCGGCCGATGCCGCGGTGAGCCACACGATACACAGGATTCACCGCACGTCTACTCCGCGCGGTCTGCGGCTCCCGCGCGCGCCGACCGTTCGACGACGATGCCGAGGATGCTCGCCCGCACCCGCACGGTCACCGCGAGCCCCTCGCTGGAGCACTGGACGAGCCGCGCGTCGTGCGCGGCCGCGACCGTCGTCGCGACCGCACAGGGCTCGCCCGCGACCCAGCCGAGCAGCACATCGGCGGCAGCGAGCGCGGCCGCGTCGGCGGCCCCGCTCAGCTGCTGGCCGCGCGCGAGCCCCACCCCCGCGGTCACGAGCGCGAGGCCCGCGACCACGACGACGCCGATGAGCCCGACCACGAGCACGCTGCCCGCGCCGCGGTCGCCGCTCACCATCCGGCGTCGAGCGCGCACGATGAGCCGGCGACGGCAATCGGAACCAGCAGCAGCCGTTGCTCGACTGTCACCGTCGCGCAGACCAGGGCGTCGGCCCGCGCCACGCTGAGCCGCCCGCCGGGCGCCGTGCGCGCGACGAGCGCTTCGGCGCGGGTGACCGGCTCGCCGCGGCCGAGCAGGCGCGCCGCGTCGGCGGCCGCATCGTGCGCGCGCAGCTGGGCGGTGGCGATGCCGAGCCCGCCGAGGCACACCCCGAGCACGAGCACGACGACCGGAAGTCCGACGGCCAGCTCGGCAGTCACCGCGCCCCGGTCGGGCGCGCGGTGACCAGCAGTGCAGCCGGCGCCCCGGTCGGGCGCGCGGTGACCAGCAGGGCAGCCCGCGCCCCGGTCGGGCGCGCTATCGGTAGCGCGACCGCCGGC
>JAIXXG010000101.1 GCA_027490915.1 Microbacteriaceae bacterium | reverse complement strand
CTCGACATCTCCGAGGTTGCGACGGCGACCGCGAAGCCCACGGCAGAGCCCGTGCTCTCGTTCCAGGACGTCTCGATCGAGTACCCGAAGCGCGGACGGGTGCCGGCCTTCCTCGCCGCCGACGACATCACCCTCGACGTCTACCCGGGCGAGATCGTGGGCCTCGTCGGCGAGTCGGGGTCGGGCAAGACGACGCTCGGTCGTGCCGCCGTCGGCCTGCTGCCGATCAAGTACGGCCGCCTCGTCTCCGCGGGCATCGACATCTCGAAGGCATCGATGAAAGAGCTGCGGCCGCTGCGCCGCAAGGCCGGCATCGTGTTCCAGGACCCGGGATCGAGCCTCAACCCGCGCATGCCGATCGGCGAGAGCATCGGCGAGCCGCTGCTGCTTGCCAAGGAAGCCCAGGGCAAGGAGCTCGACAAGCGCGTCGAAGAGCTGCTGAGCCAGGTCGAGCTGCCCGCCAGCTACCGCAACCGCTACCCCCACGAGCTCTCGGGCGGCCAGCGCCAGCGTGTCGGCATCGCCCGCGCCCTCGCGCTCGCGCCCGAGCTGCTCGTGGCCGACGAGCCGACGAGCGCGCTCGACGTCTCGGTGCAGGCTCGATTCCTCGACCTGCTGCAAGACCTGCAGAGCAAGCTCCAGTTCGCCTGCCTCTTCATCAGCCACGACCTCGCGGTCGTCGACATGCTCGCGCACCGGATCGCGGTGATGCACCGGGGTAGACTGGTCGAGCAGGGTTCGCGTGATCAGATTCTGCGCAACCCCCAAGACCCCTACACTCAGCGCCTCATCGCCGCTGTTCCCCTGCCCGATCCGGTGGCGCAGCGGGAGCGCCGAGAGCAGCGCGCAGCCACCAAGGAATAGCTCATGGCCCTCGCCACCCGCACCGACCTGCGCAATGTGGCGATCGTCGCCCACGTCGACCACGGCAAGACGACCCTGGTCGACGCCATGCTCCGCCAGACAGGGTCGTTCGCCGCGCACGCTCACATCGAGGAGCGCGCGATGGACTCGAACGACCTCGAGCGCGAGAAGGGCATCACGATCCTCGCCAAGAACACGGCGGTGACCTACACCGGCAAGCACGCCGGCGGGCAGGAGATCACGATCAACGTGATCGACACCCCCGGTCACGCCGACTTCGGCGGTGAGGTCGAGCGCGGCCTCAGCATGGTCGACGGCGTCGTGCTGCTCGTCGACGCGAGCGAGGGCCCGCTGCCGCAGACCCGCTTCGTGCTGCGCAAGGCGCTCGCGGCGAAGCTGCCGGTGATCCTGCTGGTCAACAAGACCGATCGCCCGGATGCCCGCATCGAGGCCGTCGAGGAGGAGACCCACGACCTGCTGCTCGGGTTGGCGAGCGACCTGCAGGACGAGGTGCCCGACCTCGATGTCGACGCGATCCTCGACCTGCCGGTCATCTACGCCTCGGGCCGCGCGGGCGCCGCGAGCCGCACCCGGCCGGCCGATGGGCAGCTGCCCGACAACGACGACCTCGAGCCGCTGTTCGAGGCGATCCTGTCGCACATCCCCGCGCCGACCTACGACGACGAGCACCCCCTGCAGGCGCACGTCACGAACCTGGACGCGAGCCCGTTCCTCGGCCGCATCGCGCTGCTGCGCATCTTCAACGGCACCCTCAAGAAGGGTCAGCAGGTCGCCTGGGTGCGCCACGACGGCACACACAGCCAGATGCGCATCACCGAGCTGCTGAAGACCCGCGCCCTTGAGCGCTACCCCGCCGAGTCGGCCATGGCCGGCGACATCGTCGCCATCGCGGGCATCGAGGACATCACGATCGGCGAGACCATCGCCGACCTCGACGACATCCGGCCGCTGCCGGCCATCACCGTCGACGAGCCGGCCATCTCGATGACGATCGGCACGAACACCTCGCCGCTCGTCGGCAAGGTCAAGGGGCACAAGCTCACGGCCCGCATGGTCAAAGACCGGCTCGACCGCGAGCTCATCGGCAACGTCTCGATCCGCGTGGTCGACATCGGGCGCCCCGACGCCTGGGAGGTGCAGGGCCGCGGCGAGCTGGCCCTCGCGATCCTCGTCGAGAACATGCGCCGCGAGGGCTTCGAGCTCACGGTCGGCAAGCCCCAGGTGGTCACCAAGACCATCGACGGCAAGCTGCACGAGCCCTTCGAGCACCTCACGATCGACGCGCCGGAGGAGTACCTCGGCGCGATCACGCAGCTGCTCGCCGCCCGTCGCGGCCGCATGGAGGGCATGACCAACCACGGCACCGGCTGGGTGCGCATGGAGTTCGTCGTGCCCAGCCGAGGTCTCATCGGCTTCCGCACCGAGTTCCTCACCACGACCCGCGGCACCGGCATCGCCAACGCCATCGCGCACGGCTACGAGCCGTGGGCGGGCAGCATCGTCGCGCGCAACAACGGCTCGATCGTGGCCGACCGCGCCGGGGTCGTGACGAGCAACGCGATGATGGCGCTGCAGGAGCGCATGACCTTCTTCGTCAAGCCCACGGACGAGGTCTACGAGGGCATGGTGGTGGGTGAGAACTCGCGTGCCGACGACATGGACGTCAACATCACCAAGGAGAAGAAGCTCAACAACATCCGCTCGTCGACGGCGGAGGAGCTCGAGCGCCTCACGCCTCCTCGTCAGCTGACTCTCGAGGAGTGCCTGGAGTTCGCCCGCGAGGACGAGTGCGTCGAGGTCACCCCCGAGACGGTGCGCATCCGCAAGGTCGAGCTCGACCAGACCCTGCGCGCCCGCGCTACCTCGCGCCTGAAGAAGCAGAACGCCTGACGTGCACCTCCGCGCCGCAGCCCGTGGGGCTCGGCACGGAGGGGCCCCCGAGAGGAGCATCCGATGATCGCCCGCCGTCCGCTCGCCGTCGCCGCCCTCAGCCTCGCGCTCGTCGCGGGCACTTCCGCGTGCAGCACCGGAACCCCGATCGACAACATCGTCGAGGGTCTCGTGCAGCAGGGTGTCGACCAGCTGGTCGGCGGCATCGACGAGCAGATCCGCGGGCTCGTCGACGAGGTGCTCGGCGGGGTCGAGCTGACCGCCGACGGCACGGTGCCCGCGAGCTTCCCGACCGAGGTTCCGCTGACCGGCGAGGTGCTCGGCGGTGGCGCCGGCCCGCAGGGGTCGGGCTGGGTGGTGCGCACGCGTCTCGACGGCGGTCTCGCCTTCGCGGATGCCGCCGCAGCGCTCGAGGCCGCCGGCTTCACCGGCTCGGGAGTCTCGGCCGACGCCGCGAGCGGCTACGGCGCGTTCACCGGCACGGCGTTCCGGGTGGACCTCTCGGTGGCGACCGACGCCGACGGTGTCGTCACGGCGACCTACGTCGTCACCCCGCGCTGACGTAGTGCAGTTAGGCTGAACAGGTGAAGATCGCGCGATTCAGTGCCGGCGGTGATCCGCAGTTCGGCATCGTCGACGACGACGAGCTCGTCGTGCTCGCGGGCGACCCGATGTTCCACGGGTACGACACCACCGGCGAGCGGGTGAAGCTCGCCGATGTGCGCCTGCTCGCGCCGGTCATCCCGCGCTCGAAGGTCGTGTGCATCGGCATGAACTATGCGGCGCACGTCGCGACCATGCAGTACGAGGTGCCCGACAACCCGCTCATCTTCCTCAAGCCGAACACCGCGGTGATCGGCCCCGACGAGCCGATCATCATCCCGCCGGTCGACGGTCGCATCACCCACGAGGGCGAGCTCGTGGTCGTGATCGGCAAGATCGCCAAGCGGGTGAAGGCGGCCGACTGGCGCGACTACGTCTTCGGCTTCACGATCGGCAACGATGTCTCGGCCCGCGACGTCATGTTCGCCGACGGGCAGTGGGCCCGGGCGAAGGGCTTCGACTCGTTCGCGCCGATCGGGCCCTTCATCGAGACCGAGCTCGACCCGTCGGCCCTCGAGATCGAGACCTTCGTCGACGGCGAGCCGCGGCGCAGGGGCAACACGCGCGACATGATCACGAAGGTTCCGGAGATCATCGAGTTCGTCAGCGACGCGTGGACGCTGCTGCCGGGCGACATCATCATGACCGGCACGCCCGACGGTCTCGGCGGGTTCGTCGACGGCCAGACCGTCGAGATCCGCATCGAGGGTCTCGGAGTGCTGCGCAACCCGGCCAAGAATCGCGACGACCGCGTCGACTAGGCGCCTTCGCCGGGCGGGTGGATGATGGTGCCATGAGCGCCACCCCGCTGCGGTCCGCGCCGGCCGCGCCCCTCACGGCGGACGCCGTCGCGGCGGTGCAGCGGCGCACCCGCACCGTGCTCATGATCGGCCAGGTGCTCGCCGGCCTCGGCATGGGCGCCACCCTCTCGATCGGCGCCATCCTCGCGGCCGAGATCTCGGGCTCGCCCGCGTTCAGCGGCATGGCGGCGACGGCGGTCACGCTCGGCGCCGCGCTCGCGGCGATCCCGCTCGCGCGTCTCGCCCGTCGAGCCGGTCGGGCTCCCGCGCTGGCCACGGGCGCGCTCACCGCCGCCGCCGGCGCCCTCGTGGCGATGCTCGCGGCGGGGCTGTCGAGCTTTCCGCTGCTGCTGCTGGGCATCCTGCTGATCGGGTCGGGCACGGCGGTCAACCTGCAGTCGCGGTTCGCCGCGGCCGACCTCGCCGCCCCGGCCACCCGCGGCCGCGACCTCTCGCTCGTCGTGTGGGCCACGACGGTCGGCGCGGTCTCCGGGCCGAACCTGATCGGGCCGGGGGAGGCACTCGGCGCGTATCTCGGTCTGCCCGACCTCAGCGGGCCGTTTCTCTTCACGGTTGTCGCGCAGTCGCTCGCGGCGGTGCTGTACCTCGTCGCGCTGCGGCCGGATCCGCTTCGGCTCGCCGCGGCCTGGCGGGCCGAGCAGGTCGCGGAGGGCGAGCGCCTCGGCACGGCGCGGCCGAGCGAGATGGCCGTCGACCATGCGCCCAGCATCCGACTGGCGATGCTGGCGGTGGCCTTCAGCCACGCGACGATGGTCTCGGTGATGGCGATGACCCCTGTGCACCTGACGGCGCACGGGGCGAGCCTGGTCATCGTCGGCTTCACGATCAGCCTGCACATCGCGGGCATGTACGCGCTGTCGCCGGTCTTCGGTGTGCTCGCCGACCGTCTCGGTCGACGGCCGACCATCCTGCTGGGGCAGGGGATGCTCGCCGCGAGCCTGCTCATGACGGGTCTCGGCGCCGAGAGCGAGGGCTGGGTGGTCGCCGGGCTCATCGTCCTCGGCCTCGGCTGGAGCGCCGGAACAGTCGCGGGCTCGGCCCTGCTGACCGACGCGGCGGCCCCCGATCGGCGCCCGATCGTGCAGGGCCGCAGCGATCTCGTGATGAGCGCATCGGGCGCCGTCGGGGGCGCGCTCGCCGGCGTCGTGCTCGCGGGGCTCGGCTACAGCGGCCTGTCGTTCGTGACGCTCGCGCTCGTGGCGACGGTGACCGTTTCCACGCTCGTCACGCCGCGTCGCTGAGCGCGCGCTGTGAGTCTCCTGCACCCCCGATCGGGGGGTATCGGTATGGGCGGGCTGTGTACATACACTGAACCCACGTCGCGACAGGGGGTCGCGAGGGCCGTCGCTCCGGGGGGAATGGCGGTGGATTGCACCAGGTTCGGGGGGAACCGTGAAGGCGCATCTCGTCATCGCCGCTGTCGTCGGCGCCGTGCTTGCTGTTCCGCCGTTGAGCGCGACAGCAGCCGGCGTCGACCAGCAGGCGGGCGCCGCGGGGGCGATCTCGGTGGCAGCCTCGGCTGACGGTGTTCCACAGCCGGGCGGCATCGAGCTCGACGAGCAGCAGCCCGGCGACCTGAGCGCCGCGACCACGCTCGCCCCCGCGACGGGCGACTTCGCGAGCGAGCGCGCCCTGATCCTCCAGCAGACCAATCAGCTGCGGGCCCAGAACGGGCTGCCGCCGCTGCGCCTCAACAACGCGCTCAACGACATCGCGCAGGACTGGTCGATGCAGCAGGCGCGCGCTCTGACGATGTCGCACCGCCCGAACTTCACCGCGATGTACCCCGCCGGCTGGAGCCGTGCGAGCGAGAACGTCGCTGCTGGCTACAGCCCGGGCAACGTCGTTGCCGCGTGGGCGGGCTCGCCCGGCCACCGCGCGAACCTCCTGTCGAGCAACACCGACATCGGCATCGGCGTGGCGATGCACCCGAGCGGTCGCATCTACTACACCCAGAACTTCGGACGCTACTCGTCCGCTCCGCCGACCCCGCCCGGCATCGTCTCGCGCATCGCGGGCAGCGACCGCTACTCGACCTCGGCGCTCATCTCGACCCGCGCCTTCCCGGCCGGGGCCAGCACGGTGTACATCGCCTCGGGCGCGAACTTCCCCGACGCCCTCGCCGCCGCCGCGCTCGCGGGCGCCGCCGACGGCCCCCTCCTGCTCGTGACGCCGACTTCCGTGCCCACGGTGATTCTCACCGAGCTGCGCCGCCTCGGCCCCGACCGCATCGTCGTGGCGGGCGGACCGGGCGTGATCTCCGACGCGGTGCTGTCGACCCTGCGCACGGTCGCACCGGTCGTCAACCGGGTCTCCGGCGAGAACCGTTTCGCCACCTCGCGCGCCCTCGCTCTCGACGCCTACGGCGAGCGCGGCGCGAGCGCCGTGTACCTCGCGACCGGCGCGGGCTTCGCCGACGCCCTCGCCGCCGGTCCGGCCGCGGCGTCGGTCAACGCGCCCGTCGTGCTCGTCAACGGCGCCCTGCCCGAGATCGATGCCGACACCGTGGCGCTGATCGAACGGCTCGGTGCGACGCGCGTCGTCATCGCGGGCGGCACGGGCGCCGTCAGCGCCGGCATCGAATCGTCGCTGCGGATGCTCGGCCTGAGCGTGCAGCGCTACGCCGGTGCCGACCGCTACTCCACGGCCTCGCTCATCGCGTCGGCGCACTTCCCCGACGCGGCCAACGGGTTCGTGGCGACGGGAACCGGGTTCGCCGACGCCCTCTCGGGCGGCGCGGCCGCGGGAGCGCTCGGAGCGCCCCTGTTCACGAGCAACCCGGCCTGCGTGCCCAGCCCGGCCCACACCGCGCTGCGCAACCAGAACCCCGACGCGCTCGTGCTGCTCGGCGGCTTCGGAGCGCTGCTGCCGACAGTGGCCGGGTTCTACCGCTGCTGAGCCGAAGGGCTCGGGCGGGCGGGCGCGGCGAGCGCGCATCCGCCACCGCCTAGACTCGAACGCTGTGACGAGCCCCGCCTTCTCGACCGCGACCGGCGCCGACGTGCGCGTGCGGTTCTGCCCCTCGCCGACCGGAACCCCGCACGTCGGGCTGATCCGCACCGCCCTGTTCAACTGGGCCTACGCGAAGCACACCGGCGGCACGATGGTCTTCCGCATCGAGGACACCGATCAGGCGCGCGACAGTGAAGAGAGCTACCACCAGCTGCTCGACGCGCTGCGCTGGCTCGGCATCACCTGGGATGAGGGCGTCGAGACCGGCGGCCCGCACCCGCCGTACCGGCAGTCGCAGCGCGGGCCGATCTACGCCGACATCATCGAGCGGCTGCGGGCCAGCGGGCACCTGTACGAGAGCTTCCTGACCCCGGAGGAGATCGAGGCGAAGAACCTCGAGCTCGGCCGCGACCCCAAGCAGGGCTACGACAACTGGGAGCGCGGGCTCACCGAGGCGCAGAAGGCCGCGTACCGCGCCGAGGGCCGCGAGCCGGCCCTGCGCCTGCGCGTGCCCGACAGCGACCTCAGCTTCACCGACCTCGTGCGCGGCGAGATCACCTTCCCCGCCGGCAGCTTCGTCGACTTCGTCGTCGTGCGGCCCAACGGTCAGCCGCTCTACACCTTCGTCAACCCGGTCGACGACGCCCTCATGGGCATCACCCACGTGCTGCGCGGGGAGGACCTGCTGTCGTCGACGCCCCGGCAGATCGCGCTCTACCACGCGCTCATCGAGATCGGCGTGGCCACGCACATCCCGCAGTTCGGCCACCTGCCGTACGTCATGGGCGAGGGCAACAAGAAGCTCAGCAAGCGCGACCCCGAGTCGAACCTGTTCCACCACCGCGACCGCGGGTTCATCCCCGAGGGGCTGCTCAACTACCTGTCGCTGCTGGGCTGGTCGCTCGCGCCCGACCGCGACGTCTTCACCATGGACGAGATGACGGCCGCGTTCGACGTCGCGAACGTCAACCCCAACCCGGCGCGGTTCGACGTGAAGAAGGCCGAGGCCATCAACGGCGACCACGTGCGGCGGCTGTCGCTCGACGAGTTCGTCGAGCGCAGCATCCCGTACTGCTCGGGTGCCGGACTGTTCAACGACGTGCCCCGCCCCAGCGAGCGGGCGCTGCTGGCGGCCGCCGCGCCGCTCGTGCAGGAGCGCGTGAGCCTGCTCGGCGAGGTGCCCGGCATGGTCGGCTTCCTGTTCACGGCCGACGACGAGCTTCAGATCGAGGCGGATGCTCGCGCCTCGCTCGACGCCGACGCGGCTGCCGTGCTCGACGCGGGCGTCGCCGCGCTCGAGCCGCTCGCCGACTTCACCCCCGCCGCCATCGAGGAGGCCCTGCGTGCCGCCCTCATCGACGGGCTCGGCCTGAAGCCCCGCACGGCCTTCGGTTCACTGCGGGTCGCGGTGTCGGGCCGTCGCGTCAGCCCGCCGCTGTTCGAGTCGATGGAGCTGCTCGGCCGCGACTCGACGCTCGCACGCCTGCGGACCCTGCGCGCGAGCCTCTGATCTCCCGGCCGCGCTCGCGCGCGGTCAGCGGGGAGGCGCGGGCATGCGCCGCACGT
Organism: Microbacteriaceae bacterium; assembly: GCA_027490915.1. Taxonomy (GTDB): domain Bacteria; phylum Actinomycetota; class Actinomycetes; order Actinomycetales; family Microbacteriaceae; genus Microcella. The sequence continues at coordinate 35,196 of JAIXXG010000101.1, read as the reverse complement.
CGGCGACCCGCTCGGCGATCGCGGTCTGGGCCGGCGGGCGCAGCAGAACCCACGCCACGGCCATGACGACGACGGAGCCGGCGAACACGATCGCGCCCACCCAGCTCTCGGCGTCGTCGACCCCGGCGTACATCGCGTTGAGGTTCTGGCGGGCGCCGGTCAGCAGCACGAGCCCGACGTGCACGGCCGTGAACGCCAGGTAGTACCAGAGCACGAGCGCGTGGGTGCGGCGGGCCCAGGCGTCGCTGAGCGGCCCGTGCTCGCGCATCCACCGATCGGGCCACACGGGCGAGAGGCGCAGCCCGGTGGCGAGCGCGAGCGGTGCGGCGATGAACACGGTGACGCTGTAGACCACCTCCTGCAGGGCGTTGTAGGTGATCCAGCTGTCGTGCGCGGGCCAGTCGAGTGAGAGGTACTGGATGCCCGCCGAGACGGCGTTCGGCAGCGCCTCCCACTCGGTCGGCAGCAGGCGCGCCCACTGCCCGCTCACGAGCAGCAGAACGACGTAGACGAGGCCTGTCGCGACCCACAGGGTGACGACCACGAGGTGCCACCAGGTGTGCAGGCCCAGCCGCTTCGGCGGGCGGGCGGGGTTCACCGGCCAGAGCCGCGTAGCGCGCCGCGTGACGAAGGCCGGCGGGCGGGCCTTCGCGCGCAGGTGCAGCGCCGAGCTGACGATGAACAGCAGGAAGAAGGTGTTGAGGGCGTGGGTCCAGCTGAGCCAGGCGGGGAAGCCCTCCGGGGTTCCGGGCGGCGGGGGCACCGTGCCCGGGAAGGCGGCGAGGAACGCCTCGCCGGTCTCGGTGCCGCGCCACCAGCGGGCCAGCACGACGGCGGCCGCGAGCGCGACGAGCGCGAGGCCCGCGGTCGTGAGGGCGACAGCGAGCCGTCGGCCCTGTGCAAAGCGGCGGGGTCGAGCATCGGGCACCCCTCTACGCTAGTCGCGTGACCGACCTGCACCCGCACCGACCCGAGTGGGTTCGCTGGCTGCCGGCGATGATCCTCGGAGCGATCATCCTGGGCGTCGGTGTCTTCGGCGTGCTGGCCGTGCCGCGACTGACCGCGGAGCCGGGGCCGGCGCAGACCGACCAGGTGACCGATCTCAACTGGTCGGTGTTCAGCGAGGAGGGCCTCGCGTACATCGAGGCCGCCCGCACGCCGCGCATCGACCTCAGCGCGCCGCCGGTCGACGCGGCCTCGATCGGGCTGCCCGACACCGGCTCGGTCGCGGTCGGCCCGCATGCCACGGGGCTCGACTACCGGCTCGTGCTCATCGCGACGGATGCCGAGCCGAACGGCGCGCTCTTCCTCGCGCCGAGCTTCACCGTCTCGACGAGCGGCGGGCAGCTGCAGTCGGTGCGCGTCGATGAGCGCGGCGCGCGCGACTTCCGCGAGACGTACCTGCTGCTCGCCGAGCGCTCGGTCGATTACGGCTACACCGCTCCCGCGTCGACGCGGCTGGCCGAGGCGATCAGCGAGGCGCGCGATGCCGGGGCTCCCGTCACCGTGCGCTCCGACCGCGGCACGAGCACCGGCATGGGCATCGTGGCCGAGGCGACGTGCTTCGGCGCGGGCTTCTGCTCGGTGTCGTACATCGTGACTCCGGCCGTAGGGTAAACTCGCTTCTCGGCCCGCTCGCGGGTCGCGTCAGCCCTGATTCCGGCTTCCGGATGCGGCGCTGATGGGGTGTGGTGTAATTGGCAACACGGCTGATTCTGGTTCAGTTGTTCTTGGTTCGAGTCCAGGCACCCCAGCTCTGATCTCCTCTCGACCGTCCCCGACGGCGGCCGCCGCACGCGTACGCTCGAGGCATGCGCCTCGGAGTGATCGACGTCGGCTCGAACACCGTGCACCTGCTCGTCGTCGACGCGCATCCCGGTGCCAGCCCCGTGCCGTTCCACTCGCAGCGCTCGACGCTGCGGCTCATGCGATACCTCGATGCGGAGGGCGCGATCGTCGAGGAGGGGCAGCGGTTGCTCGTCGACGCCATCCGCGAGGCCGCCGAGGCCGTGGCGGCGATCGGCGTCGATGACCTCATGAGCACGGCCACCTCCGCCATCCGCGAGGCGGCGAACGGCGAGCAGGTGCTCGCCCGCATCGCCGCCGAGACGGGCATCGAGCTGCAGGTGCTGACCGGCGACGACGAGGCGCGCATCACGATGCTCGCCGTGCGTCGGTGGTTCGGCTGGTCGGCGGGGGAGATCCTGCTGTTCGACATCGGGGGCGGCTCGTTCGAGATCGCGCAGGGCGCCGACGAGTACCCCGACGTGCAGGTCTCGCTGCCGCTCGGGGCAGGACGCACGACGATCTCGTTCCTGCGCGACGATCCGCCCCCGCGAGAGGCCGTCTCGGCCCTGCGGGCCCATGCCCGCGCCGCATTCACCGCGGCGCGCGAACGGCTCTTCGCCGACCGCCCCACACCGACCCGCGTCGTCGGCACGTCGAAGACGATCCGGTCTCTCGCCCGGCTCGTCGGCGGCCCGGCCGACCCGATCACCGGTCAGCTCGCGCCGATCCACTACACGGGCCTGCGCGAGTGGGAGCCGACGCTGCGCGAGATGCCCTCGGAGGTGCGGCAGTACCTGCCGGGCATCACCCCCGAGCGCGGCTACCAGATTCTCGCCGGCGCCATCGTGCTGCGCACGGCCATGAAGGTCTTCGAGGTCTCGACCCTCACCGTGTCGCCGTGGGCGCTGCGCGAGGGCATCGTTCTGCGGTACATGGACGCGCTCGACATCCGGCGCTGAGGTGCGGCGCTAGTCGGTCGCCTCGCCGTCGAGCGCGCGAGCAAGGGCGGCGCCCGCCTCGCGCAGCCAGCGCTCCGGTACCGCGAGCGCGTCGGCGGTCGAGCCCGCGAGCCCCACGAGGGTCACGACGCGGCGCTCGCCGATCGCGGCGGCATCGGCCTGGCCGGCGACGATCGCCAGGTCGACGCCCGCGGCACCGGCTCGCTCGGCGACGGCCCCGACGACCTTGCCGCGCAGGCTCGTCGCGTCGAACCGGCCCTCGCCGGTGATGACGAGGTCGGCGCCCTCGAGCGCCTGGTCGAGCCCGGTGATCGCCGCGACGGTCTCCGCCCCCGACCGGATGCTCGCGCCCCAGTACCGCGTGAAGCCCCACGCCGTGCCTCCCGCGGCTCCGGAGCCCGGCTGCTCGTGCTCGCTGCCGCCCGCGAGCGCGGCGGCGCGCGCCAGCGCCTCGTCGAGAAGGGCGACCTCGTTGGGGGTGGCTCCCTTCTGCGGGCCGAACACCGCGGCGGCGCCCTCCGGGCCGGTGAGCCGCGCCGTGGTGTCGGTGAGCAGCGTGACCCCGAGCGGGGGAGCGGCCCGCAGGTCGGTGTCGTCGAGCATGGCGAGCGCCGCGAGCGCGCCGCCGCCGTCGGGCAGCGTCGCTCCAGCGGCATCGCGCAGCCGCAGGCCAAGCGCCGCGAGGGCCCCGAGCCCGCCGTCGGTCGACGCCGAGCTGCCGAGCGCGATGGTCACCCCGACCGCGCCGGCATCGAGGGCGGCCGCGATCGTCTCGCCGACCCCGCGGGTCGACGCCGTCAGCGGCGCCAGCAGGGGCGCACCTGACCCGTCGTGCGGCAGCAGGGTGATGCCGCAGCTCTCGGCGACCTCCACCACGGCGTGCCCGCCGGGCAGCATCAGCCAGCGGGCGGGATGCGGCTCGCCGGTCGGCCCGGCGACCTCGGCGGTGCTCCACCGCGCGTCGGGCCGCCCCGCGGCGATGGCATCGAGCGTGCCCTCGCCCCCGTCGGCCTGCGGCACGAGCAGCAGCGCGTCGCCGGGGCGCGCCGACTGCCAGCCCTCGGCGAGCGCGCGCGCCGCATCCCGCGCCATGACCGTGCCTTTGAACGAATCGGGGGCGATGACGATGCGGCGCATGCCTCCATCGTGGCAGTCGGCAACGAGTCAGGTATAGACAGCGGCACTATCGATAGTGCTACTATCTGCTCATGAGGATGTCCGAGCTCAGCACCGCGACCGGCGTCGCCGTGCCCACGCTCAAGTTCTACCTGCGCGAGCAGCTGCTGCACGCCGGTGAGCGCACGAGCCCCAACCAGGCGCAGTACGACGCCAGCCACGTCGAGCGCGTGCGCCTCGTGCGCGCGCTGCTCGAGGTCGGCGGGCTCAGCGTCGCGCAGGCCGCGCGGGTGGTCGGTGCCCTCGACTCCGACCTGCCGCTGTCGAGCGTCTTCGGCGTGGCGCAGCGCGCGGTGAGCATCCCCGCCGCGCTCGCGAGCGCCGACGACGAGGCGACGGATGCGGAGCCCGCGCCGACCGCCGGTCAGACCCGCATCGCCGCCCTGTGCGAGAGCCGCGGCTGGCGGGTGTACCCCAACAACCCGGGTCTGCCGCTCGCGGCGCGCGTGCTCGACACCTACGCCGCGCTCGGCCTCGGCCACATCTCCGACACCGTGCTCGACCGCTACGCGCAGGCCGCCGACCTCGTCGCCGCCGCCGACCTCGCGTCCGTCGCCGCGGTCGACGAGCTGACCGAGATGACCCGCACGGTCGCCGCCGGCACCGTGCTCGGCGACACCCTGCTCGCGGGCCTCCGGCGCATCGCCCAGGAGGCCGAGTCGTTCCGCCGCTTCCCCCTGCCCGACGGCGCGCCCGCGCCCGGCACCTCCCTCCTCGACGAACAGGACTGCTGATGACCACCACCGCCTCCACCACCGCCTCCACCACGCCGGCGCCGTCGACCGGCGACTGGCGCCTCGAGCTCCCGCCGAGCCGCTGGCACCGCCCGCTGCTCGTGCTGGGCATCCTGCTCGCCGCTCTGACGGTCGTGACGCTCGTCGGCCGGCTCGTCGACGATCGCGAGCTGCTCGGCGTGAACCTGTGGGAGAAGCCGCTCAAGTTCGCCATCTCGGGCACGATCTACGCCGTCACCTGGGCGTGGATCATCGGCCACTTCACCCGCTGGCAGCGCGCCGCGTGGTGGGCGGGAACCGTCATCGCCGTCACGCTCGCGATCGAGCTGGTCATCATCGTCGGCGCGGCGGCGGCGGGCATGACGAGCCACTTCAACGTCTCGACGCCGCTGTCAACGACGCTCTGGTCGATCATGGCCGCGGCGATCACGACCCTGTGGGTGGCGACCTTCGTCGCCGGCGTCGCCCTCTGGCGCAACCCCGGCGCCGACCCGGCGCGGCAGGCGGCGATCCGCACGGGCGTCGCGATCTCGCTGCTCGGCATGGGCCTCGCCTTCCTCATGACCGGCCCGACCGCCGAGCAGCTCAACGACTTCCAGGGGATCGCGGGAGCCCACGCCGTCGGCGTTGCCGATGGCGGACCGGGCCTGCCCCTGCTCGGCTGGAGCACTGTCGGCGGCGACCTGCGCATTCCGCACTTCATCGGCATGCACGCCCTGCAGGCGCTGCCGCTGCTCGCCCTGCTGCTCGAGCTCGGGGCACGCCGCGTGGGCGTGCTGCGCGACGCCCGGGTGCGGCGCGGGCTCGTGCTCACCGGTGCGGGCGCCTTCCTCGCGGCGGTCGGCCTCGTGACGATGCAGGCCCTGCGCGGCCAGTCGATCGTCGCCCCGGATGCCCTCACCCTGTGGCTCGCCTCCGCCATCGCCGCGGCATCCCTGGCCGCCGCGCTCGCGGTGGTCGCCGCGGGAGCGCGGCGACAGCGTGCCGCCGGCCCCAGCGCCAGCGCCACAGCCGGCACGAGCACGGGCGCCTAGTCGAGCGCGAGCGTCTCGCCGGCCGCGAGCGGCACGAAGACGCCGCCGTGCTGCTCGGTGACGAGCTTGATGCGCGCGTTCGCCATCGCGTTGCCCGCATCCGAGTTGATGCGCTCGTGCGTCGGGAACGACCGGGCGGGCCGCACGGCGTCGATGTAGTCCATGACTTCGCCGATCTTCAGCCACGGCGCGCTCGCGGGCACGGCGAGAACGGGAATCGGCCCGGCACCGGCTGGTCGCTCGGGAACGGTGAACGAGTCGCCGGGGTAGTACAGGGTGTCGTTGACCATGACGCCGACGTTGTCGATGACGGGGATCGAGCGGTGGATGACGGCGTGCTGCCCGCCCGAGAAGGCGAGCGAGAACGGCCCCGCCGTGTGCCGATCGCCGGCAGAGACCACCTGCCAGGGGTAACCGGGGTGGGCGGCCGCGACGCCCGCGGGGGCGAGCAGCGCGACCTCGGTCGGCGAGTCCGCAGACCGCGCCGCGGTGAGCAGGCGGTCGAGGTGCTCGGGGGTCACGTGGTCGCCGTGCTCATGGGTGATGACGATCGCGGCGAGGTTCTCGACGGCGAAGGCGGCGGTGAAGCTGCCGGGGTCGATGACCAGGGTGGCGCCTGCGTGTTCGATGACGAGGCACGCGTGCTCGCGCTTAGTGACGATCATGGGCACACTGTACCCAGAGGCATGCGCGCGGCCGCAGAGCCGCATCCTTGCATGAAATACCCCCCGGGGGTATCATGGCCCGCATGATCGACGACATCAAGAAGCGCGCCCTGCACCGGTCGCGCATCCTGCAGGGTCAGCTGCGCGGCATCGAGAAGATGATCGAGAACGACGAGTACTGCGTCGACATCATCACCCAGTCGCTGGCCGTGCAGAAGAGCCTGCGCAGCCTCAACAAGCTGCTCGTCGAGAACCACCTGCGCACCCACGTCAGCGACATGTTCGAGGCGGGCGGCGACGAGCGCGAGAAGGCCATGGCCGAGCTGCTCGCCGTCTACGAGCTGCAGCAGAACCGCGGCAGCTGAGCCCCCGACGGCACGGTCGGCGCACGGTCGCCGGTCGCGCCATAATCGGCGCATGACATCGTCGTCGAAGCGCATCGTCGTGGCCATCAATCCCAACGCCTCGTTCGGGCGCGGCCGCGAGGTCGGGCCGGCCGTGGTCACCACGCTGCGCGGCCTGGGCCACGAGGTGACGAGCCTCATCGAGCCCGATTTCGCCCAGCTGCTCGACGCCGCCCGGGCGGCCGTGCGCGAGAAGCCCGACGCGCTCGTCGTGGTCGGCGGCGACGGCATGGTCAACCTCGGGGTGCTGGCCCTCGAGGGGTCGCGCGTGCCCCTCGGCCTCGTGCCGAGCGGCACCGGCAACGACATGGCGCGCGGGCTGGGCATCCCGGTCGGCGACACCGAGGCGGCGATCGAGCACCTCGTCGCGGCGCTGCAGCGGCCCGCGCGGGTCATTGACGCGGGCGGCATCGGGTTCGCCGACGGACGGTCGCGCTTCGCCTGCATCCTCTCGGCCGGATTCGATGCTCTCGTCAACGAGCGCGCCAACCGCATGACGCGCCCGCGCGGACGCACCCGGTACACCATCGCTCTGCTCATCGAGCTCGCGAAGCTGCGCCCGATCAACTACACCCTCACCCTCGACGGCGTGGTGCATCACGAGCGCGCCCTGCTCGTGGCCGTGGCCAACAACCTGTCGTTCGGCGGCGGCATGAAGGTCGCCCCCGACGCCCAGCTCGACGACGGCCTCTTCGACGTCGTGCTCGTGCGCCCGCTCGGCCGTCTCGCCTTCCTGCGCATCTACCCCCGCGTCTTCGCCGGAACCCACGTCACCGACCCCCGCGTCGTCGTTCACCGCGCGGCGACGGTGCGGGTCGAGGCCGAGGGGGTCGTCGCCTATGCCGACGGCGAGCGCATCGCACCTCTGCCGGTCGACATCACCATGGATGCGGGGGGTCTGCGCGTCGTCGCCTGACGGCCGCACGACCAGCGCCGGTCGGTTTTGCCTGGGTGTGCCCGCTGTGGCATACTCGTGTGGTTGCCAACGCGGCCCCATCGTATAGCGGCCTAGTACGCCGCCCTCTCACGGCGGTAACGCGGGTTCGAATCCCGCTGGGGTCACGCAACGAGACCGCCCGGAGTGATCTGGGCGGTCTCTTCCGTTAAGCCGCGGGACGTGCCGCCGCAAGGGTTGCCGGGAGCCCTTCTCTGCACCCGCTCGCAGCGACGCTGTGCGGTTTGCGTCAATCTCCGGAAGCCCGCGTCTCGCGATCGGGCGCGCCGATCGTACGCTGTGGCGACGCGACCCCGCCCGGGCGGTCGCGCGCCTCACGGGGAGCCTCGTCACTATGCGCAACTCGCCTCCGGCCGCCGCCGTCGCACTCTCGCTCGCCTTCGTCGCGGTGCTCGCCGCACCGGCCGCTGCGGCGCCCTTCGATCCCGACACCGAGAGCATCCGGATCGACCCGTACACCTGGCGGTTCGCGAGCAGCCCGTTCGGCGTCACGGCGGCCACCTTTGGAGCCGGCGGGGAATCGTACGGCAATGCCTTCGACTCGTCCGAATTCTCGATCTGGTCGGAGAACGAGGCGAACGAGGCCGCGGGGGCCCCGACGGTGTTCGCCTGCGACGGGGCGGATCTCGACGCGACCGACCCCTCGGGCGACGTCATCGTGCAGTGCGGCGCGGTCAGCAGTCCGCTGGGGCTGTCGATCGACGGTGAGGCGCGTCTCTATGCCGCCGGTGATCTGGTGCGGATGCTGTACGTCGTCTCGAACCCCACCGCGAGCCCTGTCTCGTTCAGCTACAGCTACAGCGTCGACTTCTACGGCGGGCAGGTTCTGCGCGCCACCACGACGACCCCGGCGCTCGGACCCGATGTCACCGTCGAGGCGACGGACGCGTGGGTCTACAACGCCGAGCCGAGCAGCCTCAACACCGTCGTCGCGTGGGGATCGACGGGCGCAGGCGCACCGATCGAGTGGGCGCGCGAGTGGGAGACGAGCACGGTTCTGGTCGTCAGCGATCGCGACGTCGATGGCGAGCAGATCGAGGTGCCGCCGGGCTCAGCCATGGCGTTCGCGTTCTTCCACAAGGCCGACCCCACTGGCACGGCGGCGTCCCGCTCCGAGTTCGGGCCGGCGAGCACCGCGGTCGATGAGCCGTCGGCGCTGGAGCAGGCGCTGGTCTCGAGCACCGACGCGATCGCCGCATCCACCGCGGAGTTCTCGACATGGAGCGGCCGGCTCAGCGCGGGCGTCCCTGACGGGATGACGGTCGCGAACTGGCAGCCGCTTCCCGTGGATGACGACCTCGAGCTCGCGGAGACCGGAAGCGACTCCGCCGTCGTGAGCGTCGCTCTGGGCGTCGCCGCGGTGCTCTTCGCCCTCGGAGTGCTGCTGATCGTCTGGCGTCGCGTCCGCCGCACGCGGTCACGGGTCTGAGCCGAGACCCGGGGGCAGGGCGACGATAGTCTGGGAGCATGACCCGGTTGCGCATCCTCACCACCGCCGTGCTCGCCCTCGCGCTCGTCGTGGGCACCACCGGGTGCGCGCAGTTCACGGAGGTTCTCAACCCGTCGACCGGTGAAGAGCTCGTCGGCACGACCTGGTCGGGCCGCGACAGCGACGGCGACCGGTGGCGCTTCACCTTCCAGGAGGGCGGTGGCGTCGCCCTGACGTTCAACGGCGATGAGTTCGACGACGACAGCGATGTGTGGAAGGTCGAGGAGGGCGTCATCGTCATCGGCATCGCGTTCGACACCGGTGTGGCGACGCTCACCGGGCCCTACACGCGCGACACCACGGTGATCGACCTCGAGGGCGAGCAGGGCGACGCCACCTGGACCCTCACGATCGAGAAGAAGTAGCCGACCCGACCGCGGGGGCTCGGAGGCCCGGGGGTAGACTCGCCGGGCATCCCATCGAAAGGCCCTCGTGAGCGACTTCGTCATCCCCGCCTGGTTCGAGATCGGCTCGCTCGTCGTTCTCAGCCTCATTCTCATCGCCGATCTGCTGCTCGTCGTGCGCCGGCCGCACGTTCCGAGCCCGCGCGAGTCGGCACTCTGGGTGGGCTTCTACGTCGCGCTCGCGCTCGTCTTCGCGGGTCTCATGTTCGCGTTCGTCGGGCCGCAGGCCGGCGGCGAGTTCGTGGCCGGCTGGCTGACCGAGTACAGCCTGTCGATCGACAACCTCTTCGTCTTCGTCATCATCATGGCCCAGTTCGCGGTGCCCAAGAAGATGCAGCAGGAGGTGCTGATGATCGGCATCATCCTGGCGCTGCTGTTCCGCGGTGTGTTCATCCTGCTCGGCGCCGCGCTCATCGAGAACTTCAGCTGGATCTTCTACATCTTCGGCCTGTTCCTGCTGATCACCGCCGGTCAGCAGGCCTTCAGCGGGCGGGAGGACGACGAGGAGCGCGAGAACGCGCTCATCCGCTTCCTGCGCCGCCGCATCGCCATCACCGACGAGTACCACGGCATGAAGATGCGCACGGTTGTCGACGGCAAGAAGGTCTTCACGCCGCTGCTCATCGTGCTCATCGCGATCGGCACCACCGACCTGATCTTCGCGCTCGACTCGATCCCGGCGATCTTCGGCATCACGCAGAGCCCGTTCATCGTCTTCACCGCGAACGTCTTCGCACTCATGGGCCTGCGACAGCTGTACTTCCTGCTCGGGCACCTCGTCGACAAGCTCGAGTACCTCAAGTACGGCATCGCGTTCATCCTCGCCTTCATCGGCGTGAAGCTGATCTTCCACGCGATGCACGAGAACGAGCTGCCCTTCATCAACGGCGGCGAGCACATCGAGTGGGTACCGGAGATCGACACGGTGACCTCGCTGCTGGTGATCGTTGCCACCATGGCGGTCGCCGTCATCGCGAGCCTCATCAAGCTGCGGCTCGAGCACCGGTACCTGCCGACGGCTCTCACGAAGCCGGGCGATGACGATGACGACAATGAGGCGACGGATGCGGCGCCCGCGTCGGCCACCGTCCCGACCTCCACGACCTCCGGGCCGGCGGCCGAAGACCGCTCGTGATCCCGCACCCCACGGAGGAGCAGTTCCTAGCCGGTCGCACCTCGGCCGACGAGAGCCGCGAGTGGGTCGACAGCGTCGAGCTCGAGTTCGAGCGCGCCTTCGCCCAGCTCAACGGCATGCGCTTCGGGGTCTCGGTGTTCGGCTCGGCGCGCATCCCGCGCGAGCATCCCTGGTACGCCACCGGGGTCGAGGTGGGTCGGCGCATCGCCGAGGCCGGGTTCCCGGTCATCACCGGGGGAGGCCCGGGTCTCATGCAGGCCGCGAACGAGGGCGCCGCCTCCGTCGGGGGCCGATCGATCGGGCTCACGATCGAGCTTCCGCGCGAGGAGGAGCCGAATCCCTACGCCGACACCGTCGTGCCGTTCGAGCACTTCTTCGTGCGCAAGACGGTGTTCGTGCGCTACTCGTGCGCGTTCGTGGCCCTGCCGGGCGGGTTCGGAACGCTCGACGAGCTGTTCGAGGCCCTCACGCTCATCCAGACCGACAAGCTGCACGACTTCCCGGTGATCCTCGTCGGCACCGCCTTCTGGGCGCCGCTCGTCGACTGGCTGCGATCCTCGCTGCTCGCGGGCGGCACCATCTCGCCGCGCGACCTCGACCTCATCACGATCACCGACGATCTCGACGCGGTGATCGCCCGCATCCAGGCGTGCGTCGAGTGCCACACGCCCCCGCCGGGCGCCGCCGCCGCCCGGTGATAGCCTGAACACATGCGGCACACGACACGGTTCGCGCTTCTTCGTCGCCGCGGCGAGTCCTGATCACCCCAGGTCGCACTCTCGCCGCGGAGTTCTGACGCGGCCGCTCTGACGTCAACGTACGAAGGGTGATTTCCCCATGACAGTCGCATACACCGAGCACCGCCCCCGCACCCTCGCCGAGAAGGTGTGGGACGCCCACGTCGTCGCCAAGGGCGAGAACGGCGAGCCCGACCTCATCTACATCGACCTCCACCTGGTGCACGAGGTGACGAGCCCCCAGGCATTCGACGGTCTGCGGATGGCGGGCCGACCGGTGCGCCGCCCCGACCTCACCATCGCGACCGAGGACCACAACACCCCGACGCTCGAGATCGACAAGCCCATCGCCGAGCCGACGAGCCGCAAGCAGATCGAGACCCTGCGCGCCAACTGCGCCGAGTTCGGCATCCGCCTGCACTCGCTGGGCGACATCGAGCAGGGCATCGTGCACGTCGTCGGTCCGCAGCTGGGCCTGACGATGCCGGGCATCACGGTCGTCTGCGGCGACTCGCACACGAGCACGCACGGCGCCTTCGGGGCGATGGCCTTCGGCATCGGCACGAGCGAGGTCGAGCACGTGCTCGCCACGCAGACGCTGCCGCTCAAGCCGTTCAAGACCATGGCGATCACCGTCGAGGGCGAGCTCAAGCCGGGCGTCACCGCGAAGGACATCATCCTCGCCGTCATCGCCAAGATCGGCACGGGCGGCGGCCAGGGCTATGTGCTCGAGTACCGCGGCTCGGCCATCCGCTCGCTGTCGATGGACGGCCGCATGACCATCTGCAACATGTCGATCGAGGCGGGAGCCCGCGCCGGCATGGTCGCCCCCGACGAGACGACCTTCGCCTACCTGCAGGGCCGTCCGCACGCGCCGCAGGGCGCCGAGTGGGATGCGGCCGTGGAGTACTGGCGCACCCTGCAGACCGATGACGACGCGGTGTTCGACGCCGAGGTCTTCCTCGACGCGAACGAGCTCGAGCCCTTCGTCACCTGGGGCACCAACCCCGGCCAGGGCGTCTCGCTCAGCCAGACCGTGCCCGACCCGGCGACGATCGTCGACCCGAACGAGCGGGCCGCAGCCGAGCGCGCGCTCGAGTACATGGATCTCGCGCCCGGCACTCCCATGAAGCAGATCCCCGTCGACGTGGTCTTCATGGGCTCGTGCACGAACAGCCGGCTCGACGATCTGCGCGCGTTCGCCTCCATCATCAAGGGCAAGAAGAAGGCCGACGGCGTCGACGTCATCGTCGTTCCCGGTTCGGCGCGCGTGCGGCTCGAGGCCGAGGCCGAGGGCATCCACACGGTCGTCGAGGAGTTCGGCGGCGAGTGGCGTTTCGCCGGATGCTCGATGTGCCTGGGCATGAACCCCGACCAGCTGCAGCCGGGCCAGCGCTGCGCGTCGACGAGCAACCGCAACTTCGAGGGCCGCCAGGGCAAGGGCGGCCGCACCCACCTGGTCAGCCCGCTCGTCGCGGCATCCACCGCGATCCGCGGCACCCTGTCGAGCGTGGCCGACCTCATCGCCGACGGCCACGAGGTCGATCCGCGCTTCCGCACGATCGAAGGGGCGACGGTCTGATCATGGAGAAGGTCAGCACGATCACGGGCGTCGCGGTGCCGTTCCGCCGCAGCAACGTCGACACCGACCAGATCATCCCCGCGGTGTACCTCAAGCGGGTGACGAAGACCGGCTATGACGACGCGCTGTTCTCGGCGTGGCGGCAAGACCCGGAGTTCATCCTCAACCAGCCCGCCTACGCGAACCCGCGCATCCTCATCGCCGGGCCCGACTTCGGCACCGGCTCGAGCCGCGAGCACGCGGTCTGGGCGCTGCGCGACTTCGGATTCCGCGCCGTCATCAGCCCCAAGTTCGCGGACATCTTCCGCGGCAACGCCGGCAAGCAGGGACTGCTCACCGGCGTGGTCGATGAGCCGACCGTCGAGCGGCTGTGGGCCGAGCTCGAGGCGAGCCCCGGCATGGAGGCCACCGTCGATCTCGTGGCCCGCACGGTCACGGTCGGGAATGCCACGGTGCCGTTCGAGATTGACGACTACACGCGCTGGCGCCTGCTCGAAGGTCTCGACGACATCGGGCTGACCCTGCGCGACGAACAGGCCATCACCGATTTCGAGGCTCGCCGCGAGGCCTGGCGGCCCACCACCCTCCCCGCCCGCTGAGGCGTGACCGACACCACCACCTGAGGTCGCATGAACTCGCTCGACAAGGATTCGCAGAAGGCCGCCGCTCGCGTCGGCCTCGTCTCCGACACCATCGTCATCCACGGCGGCAAGCCGCTGCACGGCCGCATCGAGGTGCGCGGTGCGAAGAACCTGGTGACCAAGGCCATGGTGGCGGCGCTCCTCGCCGACACGCCGAGCGTGCTCAAGGGCGTGCCCGAGATCAGCGACGTGCACGTCGTGAGCGGGCTGCTGAGGGCGCACGGTGTCGAGATCACCGAGCTCGAGCCCGGCGTGCTGCGCCTCGACCCGAGCAACGTCAAGGGTGCGCACTTCGCCGAGATCGACGCGCACGCGGGGTCGAGCCGCATCCCGATCCTGTTCTGCGGCCCGCTACTGCACCAGCTCGGCGAGGCGTTCATCCCCGACCTCGGCGGCTGCCGCATCGGCGACCGCCCGATCGACTTCCACCTCGACGCCCTGCGTGCCTTCGGTGCCACAGTCGAGAAGAAGCACGAGGGAATCCACCTGACCGCGCCGCAGAAGCTGCGCGGCGCGCTCATCGAGCTGCCCTTCCCGAGCGTCGGCGCCACCGAGCAGGTGCTGCTGACCGCCGTGCGCGCCGAGGGCACGACCGAGCTGAAGAACGCCGCGATCGAGCCCGAGATCATGGACCTCATCGCGATCCTGCAGAAGATGGGCGCGATCATCTCGGTCGAGCCCAACCGCGTGATCGTCATCGAGGGCGTCGAGAAGCTCGACGGCTACCTGCACACGGCGATCGTCGACCGCAACGAGGCCGCGAGCTGGGCCGCCGCGGCGCTCGCGACCAAGGGCGACATCACGGTCGGCGGGGCGCGCCAGCAGGAGCTCATGACCTTCCTCAACGTGTACCGCAAGGTGGGTGGGGCCTTCGACGTGCTGGAGGACGGCATCCGGTTCTGGCACCCGGGAACCCCGCTCAAGCCCGTCACGGTCGAGACCGACGTGCACCCGGGCTTCATGACCGACTGGCAGCAGCCGCTCATCGTCGCGCTGACCCAGGCCGAGGGGGTGTCGATCGTGCACGAGACCGTCTACGAGAACCGCTTCGGCTTCACCGAGGCGCTCAACGAGATGGGCGCGAACATCGTCGTGCACAAAGACGGCATCGCCTCGATCACCCGGCGGGTGCCGCGGCGCAAGCTCGAGCAGGCCGCCGTCATCACCGGGCCGACCCCGCTGCACGGTGCCGCGGTGCGCGTGCCCGACCTGCGCGGCGGGTTCAGCCACCTCATCGCCGGTCTCGCCGCGACGGGCACCTCGACGATCAGCAACGTCGGCATCATCAGCCGGGGCTACGAGCTGTTCATCGACAAGCTGCGCGCGCTCGGCGCCGACTTCGAGCTCGTCTAGCCGAACCGCCGGCCCGGTCGGGCAGTACCCTGGGGGGCGTGCCTGACGCCACCCCTGCCGAGCCCGTGAAGCTGCCCCGCCCGCCCCGCGCCCGTCGCGAGAAGACGGTGCTCTGGTACTTGATCGCCGGGATGCTGCTGCCGATCCTGACCCTCATGGCCCGGTATCACGTGGTCGACGGGCACAAGCTGCCGCGCACGGGCGCATTCATCCTCGCGCCCAACCACTACAGCGAGATCGACCCCGTCATCATGGGCCGCTACATGTGGAAGCTCGGGCGCGTTCCGCGCTTCCTCGCCAAGGCGAGCGTCTTCCGGGTGCCCGTGCTCGGTGCGGTGCTGCGCTGGTCGGGGCAGATCCCCGTCGAGCGCGAAGGGCGGGGGCGGTCGGATGCTCCGCTCAAGGCGGCGCAGCATCTGGTCGATCGCGAGCTCGCGGTGATCATCTACCCCGAGGGCAGCCTCACCCGCGACCCCGACCTGTGGCCGATGCGGGGCAAGAGCGGAGCGGTGCGCATGGCCCTGCAGGCCGGGGTGCCGATCATCCCCGCCGCGCACTGGGGCACGCAGCAGATCATGGCGCGCTACTCGAAGAAGATCAGCTTCTTCCCGCGGAAGGACCTGTACTGCAAGATCGGTGACCCCGTCGACCTCAGCGACCTCGTGGGGCGCCCGCTCGACCAGGCGACGCTCGCCGAGGGCACCGACCGGGTGATGGCGGCGATCGCGGCCCTGCTCGGCGATCTGCGCGGCGAGGCTCCTCCCGAGAAGCGCTGGAACCCGGCGGAGCACGGCCAGAGCGAGACGGGCAGACTGTGAGCGAGCATCCGCCGCTGACCGAGGCGGTGCGCCTGCCCTCGGCCGCCGCACGCGAGGGCGCCAAGCGCGTGGCCGTGCTCGGCGCCGGCTCGTGGGGAACAACCTTCGCGAAGGTGCTGGCCGATGGCGGCGCCGACGTGCTGATCTGGGCCCGCCGCCGCGAGGTCGCCCAGGAGATCACCGAGACGCACCGCAACTCGGGCTACCTGCCGGGCATCAACCTCCCCGCCAACCTGCGGGGCCACGACTCGCTCGAGCACGTGCTCGCCGGCGCCGAGCAGGTCTACCTCTCGGTTCCGAGCCAGAGCCTGCGCAGCAATCTCGCCTCGATCCGCGACATCCTGCCCGCCGATGTGCCCGTCGTCAGCCTCATGAAGGGCGTCGAGCGCGGCACCGGGCTGCGCATGAGCGAGGTCATCGAGCAGGAGCTGCGCGTCGACCCCGCCCGCATCGCGGTCGTCAGCGGCCCGAACCTCGCGCTCGAGATCGCCAAGCGCGAGCCCACCGCGGCGGTCGTCGCGAGCGCGAGCCACGAGACGGCCGTGGCCGTGGCGACGGTCGCATCGAACGAGTACTTCCGCTCCTTCGTCAATACGGACGTCGTCGGCACCGAGTTCGGCGGGGTGCTCAAGAACCTCATCGCGGTCGCCGTGGGCATCGCCGACGGGGTCGGCTACGGCGAGAACACGAAGGCGTCGATCATCACGCGCGGCCTCGTCGAGCTCAGCGCCTTCGCGGTCGCCTTCGGCGCCAAGCCCGAGACGATGATCGGGCTCGCCGGCCTCGGCGACCTCATCGCGACCTGCGAGTCGCCGCTCTCGCGCAACAACACCGCCGGCCGGCTGCTCGGGCAGGGCTACGGCTTCGAGCAGGTCATCGCGCAGATGAACCAGACCGCCGAGGGCCTGGCCTCCGTCGGCCCGGTGCTCGAGCTCGCCGAGTCGAAGGGCGTGGCCATGCCGATCGTCGCCCAGGTCGGTCGCGTGCTCGAGGGCACGCTCGACCCGCGCGAGCTCGCCCCGCACCTCGCCACGGATTCGGACGAGCCGCAGGCGGAGTGAATCGGCGCCGCGAGCCGCAGGCGGAGGAGATCGGCGCCGCGAGCCGCAGGCGGAGGAGTCGGCCTCGGTAGGCTTGCAGCGTGATCACCTCTCTCGCCGGCGGCCGCGTGCTCGCCGAGAAGCACGGTGCCACCCCGCCCCGCGTCGTCGCCCTGCACGGCTGGGGCCGTGACGGGGGCGACTTCGCCACGGTGCTCTCCGGGCTCGATGCGGTGAGCATCCACCTGCCCGGATTCGGACCGGCGCCCGCCCCCGAGACGGTGTGGGGCACCGAGGACTACGCCGAGCTCGTCGCCGAGGCCATCGCCGCCTTCGCCCCGACCGTCATCGTGGCACACTCGTTCGGCGGGCGCGTCGCCGTGCGCCTCGCCGCTCGTCGCCCCGAACTGGTGCGCGGTCTCGTGCTCACCGGGGTGCCGCTCGTGCGCCTCGCCCCCGCGACGCGTCCGCCCCTGAGCTTCCGTCTCGCCCGCTGGGCGAACGCGCGCGGCCTGCTGAGCGATGCCCGCATGGATGCCCTCCGCGACCGCCGCGGCAGCGCCGACTACCGGGCGGCGCAGGGGGTGATGCGCGGCATCATGGTGCGCGCCGTCAACGAGACCTACGACGACGAGCTGGCGGCGCTCGCCGCGAGCACCATCCCGCTGCGCTTCGTCTGGGGTGCCGACGACACGGCGGCCCCGACCGAGGCGGGCCGCATCGCCGCCGAGCGCGCCGGCGCTCCGTTCCGCACCATCGCCGGAGCAGGCCACCTGCTCACCGGCGACCTCGAGCTGGCCGTGCGCGAAGAGCTGCTGGCCGTGCTCGCCGAGACCGAGGAGTCCGCATGATCGAGACCCTGCTCGCGTGGCCGAGTCTCACCGCGGTGGGGCTCGCCCTGGTCGCGGCGGTGCCGATCGCCGGCCGGTGGCTGCGCGTCGCCCAGCGCGAGCACTACGTCGCCGGCAACGTCTCGACGATGGCCGCCCTCTGGGTGCGGCGCTCCGTGCCCACGAGCACCGGGCTCGTGCTGGTCGTCGTGCTCATCGCTCTGAGCGTGCTCCTGGGCTCGCCGCTGGCGGGCACCGCGCTCGGCGTCGGCCCGGGCGTGGTCGCCGCTGCCATCCCCGCCCTTCTCGCCATCGCCCTGCTCGCGGCTCTGCCGCGCGGGCTCCGCGTGCGCGGCACCTCGAAGAAGCTCGCGTTCACGGGCCGCCTCACCCGCCTCGCCGTGCTGTGGGCGGTGGTGCACGCGGCCCTGATCATCCTGCTCGCGGCGATCCTCGGGGCGGCGGGCCCCGCCCTGCTGCTGCTTCTGAGCGCTCCGCTCACCGACCTGGCGCTCGCGATCATGGCGCCCATCGAGAAGGCGGCGTCGCAGCGGTTCGTCGTGCAGGCGCAGAAGCGGCTGAAGCAGAGCGGGGCGCGCGTGGTCGCGATCACCGGCTCGTACGGCAAGACGAGCACCAAGAACTACGTCGCCCACCTGCTGAGCGCGGCGTTCACGACGGTCGCGAGCCCCGCCTCGTTCAACAACCGGCTCGGCCTCTCGCGCGCCGTGAACGACAAGCTGGTGCCCGGAACCGAGGTCTTCGTCGCCGAGATGGGCATGGCCGCTCCGGGGCAGATCGCCGAGCTGTGCCGGCAGTTCCCGCCCGCGATCGCCGCGATCACGGTCGTCGGCGAGGCTCACCTGCAGCGCATGCGCACGCCGGAGGCGATCTTCGCCGAGAAGGCGTCGATCACCGACTTCGCCCCGACGGTCGTCATCCCGATCGACGACCCGCGCCTGGCCGCGCTGGCCGAGCAGTGTCGCGCGGCGGGCAAGACCGTGATCACCACGTCGTGCCGCGCCGAGGCCCCGGCCGACGTCGTGCTGGCTCCGGTATCCGGGGGAGCGGTCGAGGGGGGCGAGGATGCCGAGCCGTGGTCGATCCGCCTCGGCGAGGGCGCCGACCCTGTGCCGGTGAGCATCAGCGGCACCGGGCACGCCGTGAACGTGGCGGTCGCCGCCGGCATCGCCCTGGCGGCCGGGGTTTCCGCGGCGGCGATCGCGACGCGACTCGCCGACCTGCCCGGCTCGCAGCACCGCGCCGAGGTGCAGCAGGCTCCGACCGGCGCGCTCGTGATCGACGACACCTACAACGCGAACCCGGTGGGGTCGCTGCGCGCCCTGGAGGGCGCGGCATCCCTCGCCGCTCAGCGCGGCGGACCGCTCGTGGTGGTCACGCCCGGCATGGTCGAGCTGGGTCGCGTGCAGGCCGAGCGCAACCGGGCGTTCGGCGCCGCGATCGGAGCGGCGAACGGTCTGCTCTTCGCGGTGGCCCGCACCAACCGCGATGCGCTGCTCGCCGGCTATGCGAGCGCCGCGACGAGCGAGGCACCGGGAGCGGTCGCCGTGGCCACCCGCGAGCAGGCGGTGCGCCGCGCGGTCGAGGCCGCCGGTGACCGGGGCGTTATCCTCTACGAGAACGATCTGCCCGACCACTACCCCTGATCGGCCGCCGCGGCCATCGATTCTCTGAGGTGACCATGGCTTCCACCGCCCCCTGGGCCGTCGTGTTCGGCGGGCCGAGCCCCGAGCACGAGATCTCGATCCTCACCGGCCTGCAGGCCGAGCGCGTGCTGACGGCCGCCGGTCACACGGTCGTGCCGATCTACTGGGCGCCGACGGGCGAGTGGTTCCGCGTTCCCGCGGCGACCGAGGCGAAGGACTACCTCGAGGGCGCTCCCGCCGGGTCGACGGCACTCGAGGTGCGGGTGTCGGGCGAGCCCGGCATCTACCGCCGCAAGGCCTTCGGCGCCGAGCGTATCGAGATCGAGGCGGCTCTGCTGTGCCTGCACGGCGGCGTGGGCGAGGGCGGCGGGGCCGCGGCGGTGTTCTCGCTGCTGGGCATCCCCGCCACCGGGTCGACCCTGTTCGCCGGGGCGGTCGGCATGGACAAGCTGGCGTTCGGCGGCCTCATGCATGCCGCGGGCATTCCGAGCCTGCCGCGGGAGGCCGTGTCGACGCTCATCGAGCCGAGCTTCGCCGGCCCGTACATCGTGAAGCCGCGCTTCGGCGGGTCGTCGATCGGCATCGAGATCGCCGACGACATCGACGCGGCGCGCGCCCTCGCGGCGACGAGCGTGCACCTGCGCACGGGGGCCGTGCTCGAGCCCTACCGGCCTGCGCTCGTCGACCTCAACATCGCCTTCCGCACCTTCCCGAGCCTCGAGATCACGCCGCTCGAGAAGCCGCTGCGCGGAGACTCGGGCAGTGCGCTCTACTCGTACGCCGAGAAGTACCTGGCCGGTGGTGCGGGGTCGGATGCGGGGCTCACGAGCGCTCCCCGCGAGTTTCCCGCCGAGGTGCCCGACGCGGTCGCGGCCCGTGCTCGCGAGCTGGCCGAGCGCGTCGCCGAGGTCACGCGCCTCACCGGCATCGTGCGGGTCGACCTGCTGCTCGACGAGACGACGGGCGAGCTGTTCGTCAACGAGGTCAACTCGATCCCGGGCGCCCTCTCGCTGTACCTGTGGGCACCTCTGCAGCCGGCCGCGACCGTGCTGGTCGACGCGCTCACCGAGGCGCGCGACCGTCGGGTGGTGTTCGCCCAGGCCGGCTTCGGCGGAGGCGCCGCGCTGCGCGCCGCGGGCGGCATCGCGGGCAAGCTCGTCGGGCTCGACGGCCCC
This sequence comes from Microbacteriaceae bacterium, assembly GCA_027490915.1. GTDB lineage: Bacteria > Actinomycetota > Actinomycetes > Actinomycetales > Microbacteriaceae > Microcella. The sequence continues at coordinate 14,610 of JAIXXG010000101.1, read as the reverse complement.
CGCGCCTGAGCCGCGCCCACGCCTGAGCGGCGCTCCGGCGTCGGCTACGGCGTCGGCGTGGCGCTCGGCGTCGCGCTGGGAGCCGGGCTCGGCTCGGCCGTCGGGCTCACGGTGCCGCCGCCGAACACGTCGGTCGCGACGAGGCACCGGGCATCCGCATCCCGCAGCCCGACGACGGGGCTCAGCGCGCGCACCGCGTCGGCGCCCGCGATGTACGTGACGTCGACGATGATCTCGGTGACCGGCTCGCGGCCGTAGGTGGTGAAGACGTAGCGCGGCGCATCGGTCTCGTCGAGCAGCCAGTCGACGCCCTCGACGGTGAAGCACGGCAGGTCGCTCGGGCCCTGCTCGGGCAGTCCGCAGCGGTAGATGACCGCGGTCGGGTCGCCCCACGCGGCGGTCGACTGCGCGTTGGTGCTGCGCCGGTCGAGGTCGCCGATCGCGTCGGGCAGGCGCACCATGGTTTCGGCGCACGCGACGGCGTTCGACTCGGGCCCCGGCTCGAGCGGAACGATGCCCGCGCAGCCGGCGAGCCCGACGACCGCGGTCACCACGAGGGCGGCGGATGCTCGGCGCACGCGCGCAGAGGGTCGAGTCGGCACGTGCTCAACGCTAGCGGGCCGCACGCTGGCACGGGCTGAGAGCGGCAGAAGTTCGGCTGGCCCGGGGAGCGCGCGTCGCGCTAGAAGCCCGAGCCCGTGCTGCTCAGCGCTCCGAGGAAGAAGCCGCCGAACAACAGCGCCGCCACGAGCGCGACGCTGACGATGCCGAGCACGAGCACCATCACGACGACGAGCGCGATGCGACCGCCGACACCCATGCGCGCGAGCGGACGCAGCAGCGCGCGCCAGGTGAGCAGGTTGAGGGCGATGACGAAGAGTACGGGGGCGGCGAAGATGAGCGCGAATGTGACGGCCTCGCCGACGCCGGCGAGATGGTTGTCGGCTGTGCCCATGCCGAGGGCGGCGAGCACGACCAGCGTGACGGTGATGAGCACGGAGAGCACGCCGCTGACCAGCGCCGCGATGCGCAGGCCGCGGCGAGCGCGCTCGAGCTTCTGCTCACCCACCGGGTCGGTCGCCGCCGGTGCCGCCGTTGCGGCGGGGCCATAGGGGCTCGCAGGGGGTTCGGGGGTGCTGTCGCTCATGCGACGACAGTACTCACTCGCCGCGCTCCCACGCAGGATGTTCGTGTGCGGGATTGCGTCACTTGCCGAAGGGCGACGCCGAGATGATCGTGAAGAACATCACGAAGATCAGGAGGAACACGACGACGATGCTGCTGCACCCGAGCGTCAGCGCAGTGCCGGTGATGACCCCCGCGCGGCCTGGGGCGGAGGGGCGGATCCGCGGCTGCACTGCCCGCCAAACGAGGAAGTTCATGGAGATCACGAACAGAACGGGACTGATCGCTAGCGCCTCTGGTGGGATGTACACATCTGGGTCGAACGGCGACTGGAGGAAGGTCAGGTACTGGACCACCGCCACCAGCACCGCCAGCGCTCCCGTGACGATGGCCATGATCAGGAGGCTGCGCCGCTTGTCCGCGACATCGTCTTCGCCGACGTCCTGGCGCTCCGGATTGTCCTCGTCCGGAACAGGGCCATCGGGCGGGCCGTAAGGAGTTGGTGGCTGATCACTCATGGCTGGACTGTAGTGAGGGGAACCCCTCGCCGACGAGAGAGCGTGCCACCCGTGGGCCGAAACGTTTTCGCTAGACGAACCTTTCTGTCTAGAGCGGCCCCCTTCGGGGATGCCGTGATCACGGCGCTCGGCGAACGGTTGCTCGCACTACTCTGAGCACCATGTCACGCTCGGGGTCACCGCGCGCATCGGCGGGCGACACGCTCGGCTCCGTGGGCGAGCTCGCGGCGCTCGCGCGCATCATCCCGCTGCTGCCGGGCAGCGATGCGACGGTGCTCGGCCCGGGCGATGATGCGGCCGTGCTCGCGGCGCCCGACGGGCGCTTCGTGGTGACGACCGACATGATGATCCACGGGCCCGACTTCCGCACCGCGTGGTCGACGATGCACGACCTCGGCTTCAAGGCCGCGGCGACGAACCTCAGCGATGTCGCGGCCATGGGCGCGCGACCGACGGCGCTGGTCGTCGCGCTCGCGGCCCCCGCCGAGACTCCGGTGGCCGAGCTCGAAGCGCTCGCCGAAGGGCTGCGCGATGCGTGCGAGGCGCTCGCGCCCGGCTGCGGGGTCGTGGGCGGCGACTTGAGCGTGTCGAGCGTGCTGACGATCGCGGTCACGGCGTTCGGCGACCTCGAGGATCGCGAGCCGATCACGCGCGCCGGCGCGCGGCCGGGCGACTGGGTCGCGGTCTCCGGCTCGCTGGGGCTCGCGGCCGAGGGGCTGCGTCTGCTGTTCGAGCGCGGGGTCGATGCGACGGGGGCTCCGGATGCGGGGGCCGCCGCTCGACTGCGCGCCGAGCATCCCGTGCCCCTCGCCGCCCAGCTCACGCCGCACCCGCCGATCGCGGACGGCGTCGCCGCCGCCCTCGGCGGAGCCTCCGCCATGCTCGACCTCAGCGACGGGCTCGCGCTCGACGCGCGCCGCATCGCCCGCGCGAGCGGCGTCAGCCTCGACCTCGCGAGCCAGCAGGTGCGCGAGGTCGCGCTCGCGCACGGGCTCGACCCGGCCGCGCCCGCGTCGCTCGCCCTCACCGGGGGAGAGGACCACGCGCTGCTGGCGACCTTCCCGCCCGACGTGGCGCCGCCGCTGGATGCTCTTCCCGGCGGCTTCCGCATCATCGGCCGGGTCGTCGCGGCCGACCGCCACGGGCCCGCGCTGCTCGTCGACGGCCGCGTCTTCGACGAGCGCGGCGGGTGGGACCCGTTCGCCGAGTGGAGCGGGCAGGCCGGCTGACGCGACAGGCTGCCCACGTGCTCGCCGACCCCTCCCCGCAGCCCGCGCATCGACCTCTGGAGACCACCCGCGTTTTTCGTGTGTGAAGCCGGTTTGACGTCGATGCGTCTTCACACACGAGAAACCCGGTGGCCGCGCGGCCCCGCTTGTCAGGCGTCGACCCGGCTCACCCAGTACACGGCGGTCTCGCCGTACCGCGACACCTTGTCGAGCGCGAGTCCGGCCGGCCAGGCCGGAGCCGGGGAGCGGGATGAGCGCTCGAGCGCGACCACCGCATCCGTCGCCAATCGCGGCACGAGCCCCTCGAGCACGTGGTCGAGCTCGAGCCCGCCCACCTCGTACGGCGGGTCGATGAAGACGAGGTCGAACTGATCCAGCGCCGACGAGAGGTACGAGGTCGCGGGCTTGCCGATGACGTGGATGCTCGGCCGCGCGCCCGTGCCCGTCGAACTCCGCCCCGCGCGACCCTGCACGAGCGCGGCGTTGGCCTTGCAGACCTGCACGGCCGCGTACGACTTCTCGACGAGCACGGCCGAGGCGGCGCCGCGGCTGATCGCCTCGAGTGCGAGGGCGCCCGAGCCCGCGTAGAGGTCGAGCACGCGCATCCCGTCGATCGCATCGCGCGCCTCGAGCGCGCTGAAGATCGCCTCGCGCACGCGGTCGCTCGTGGGCCGCGTGCCCGCCGACGGAACCTTCAGCGTCAGCGAGCCCGCGAACCCGGCGATGATGCGTGTCACGGCCCTAACGCTAGTCGCGCGAGGCCGTCAGGCGGCGCGAGTAGCGTTGACGCCGTGAGCAGTCCGGCCCCTTCCGACCCGCTGAGCGCCAAGCTCAGCAGCGCGCTGGGCGACCGCAGCGCCAACGCCCTCAAGAAGGCGTTCGGGATGCTCACCGTCGGCGACCTGCTGACCCACTATCCCCGGCGCTACGCCCGCCGCGGCGAGCTGACCGCGCTCAGCGAGCTGCGCGTCGACGAGTCGGTGACGATCGTCGCCGAGGTCATCGACGTCACCGAGCGGCCGATGCGCCAGCGGCGCGGAAGCATTCTCGAGGTGCGCATCACCGATGGGCAGGGCATCCTGACCCTCACGTTCTTCAACCAGGCGTGGCGGGCCAACGACCTGAGGAAGGGCGTGCGCGGCATCTTCGCCGGCAAGGTCGGCGAGTACCGCGGCGCGCGGCAGCTCGCCCACCCCGACTACGAGCTCTTCGAGGCGGGCGATGAGCGCGACACCGGCCCCGAGGCGACGAAGTGGGCGATGCAGCCGATTCCGATCTACCCGGCGACGTCGACGGTGGCGAGCTGGCAGATCGCGAAAGCCGTCGGGGTGGTGCTCGACACGCTGCCGGCGCTCGACGACCCGGTTCCTGCGAGCGTGCGGGCCGAGCTGCGGGCGCCCGACGCCTCGGAGCACGACGGGGCCCCCGACCTGCTCGACCTCGGAACGGCGTACCAGTACATCCACCGGCCCGAGAACGACGGGCAGTGGCGCCGCGCGCGCGACACCCTGCGGTTTCACGAGGCCTTCGTGCTGCAGGCCGCGCTGCTGCAGCAGCGACAAGCCCTGCGCGAGCAGCCCGCCACCCCGCGCGTGCCGGGCGCCGAGCTCGCCGGCTTCGACGCCGAGCTGCCCTTCACCCTGACCGACGACCAGCGCCTGGTCGGCGACGAGATCGCACGCGACCTCGCCGCACCCGTGCCGATGAACCGGCTCGTGCAGGGCGAGGTCGGCTCGGGCAAGACCCTCGTCGCCGTGCGCGCCATGCTGACCGTCGCCGAGAGCGGCGGGCAGAGCGCCCTGCTCGCCCCCACCGAGGTGCTCGCCGCGCAGCACCTGCGGTCGATCGTCGCCACCCTCGGCCCCGATCGCGCAGCCCGGCTGCGCCCCGTGCTGCTCACCGGGCAGCTGAGCCAGCCCGAGCGGCGGGCGGCGCTGCTGAGCATCGCGAGCGGAGCATCCCGCATCGTCGTCGGCACGCACGCCCTGCTCGGAGACAAGGTGCAGTTCGCCGACCTCGGGCTCGTCGTCGTCGACGAGCAGCACCGCTTCGGCGTCGAGCAGCGCGAGAGCCTGCGCCGCAAGGGCGCCGTGCCGCCGCACGTGCTCGTGCTCACCGCCACACCGATTCCGCGCACCGTCGCCATGACCGTGTTCGGCGACCTCGACGTCTCGACCATCGCGACCCTGCCCGCCGGGCGCACCCCGATCGTCAGCCACGTGGTGCCGCTCGCCGACAAGCCCGGCTGGTGGAACCGCGTGTGGGAGCGCATGGGCGAAGAGCTCGCCCAGGGTCGTCAGGGCTTCGTCGTCGTCCCCGCGATCGACCCGGCCACGCGCGAGGACGACCCCGACGCGCTCGTTGATGACCCCGCTGATGGCTCAGCCGACGACGGGGCCGGCGGCAGCGGTGTCGACGCGATCGCCCGCCCGCCGGCGACCGTCGCCGAGCTGACGCCCCTCCTGCGCCAGCACCCCGCGCTCGCCGGGCGCCGCATCGAGCCGCTGCACGGCCGCATGACCTCCGACGAGAAGGATGCGGTGATGCGCGCCTTCGCGCGCGGCGAGATCGACGTTCTCGTGTCGACGACCGTCATCGAGGTCGGCGTCGATGTGCCCAACGCCTCGACGATGGTCGTCGTCGACGCCGACCGCTTCGGGGTGAGCCAGCTGCACCAGCTGCGGGGCCGCGTCGGCCGCGGGGGAGTGCCCGGGCTGTGCCTCTTCGTGACGGCTGCGCTGCCCGAGACCCTCGCGCGCGAGCGCGTCGAGGCCGTGGCGGGCACGCTCGACGGCTTCGCGCTCGCGCAGATCGACCTCGAGCTGCGGCGCGAGGGCGACGTGCTCGGCGCGACGCAGAGCGGCGGGCGCTCGAGCCTCAAGCTGCTGCGGGTGGCCACCGACGGCGACCTCATCAGCGCGGCCCGCGCGGCCGCGGCCGGGGTGCTCGAGGGGGATGCGACGCTGAGCGGGCATCCCGCCCTCAAGGCCGCTATCGAGCGTCGCCTCGACGACGCCAGCCGCGATTTTCTCGCGAAGAACTAGCGCGAGAATCTCGCGAGCGCGGCTCGCCGATTGGGCGCTCGCGCCCCGCACGGGTGAGACTGTGCGGGTGAGGGTGATCTCGTACAACCTGCGCAAGCACGCCGCCCGCGGTGAGCTCGAGCACCTGGTGGCCGCGCACGGCCCCAACCTGCTGTGCCTGCAGGAGGTCGACACCGACGACCTGCCGCGCGAGCTCGGTCCGCTGCACCTCGCCGACGCGACGAAGCTCAACCGGCTGGGGCTCGCGATCTACTACGACCGCGAGCGCTTCGACGCCCTCAGCACGCGCGCCTTCCAGCTCAAGCGGTCGCTGCACGACATCATCGCCAAGCCCGCGCTCGAGCGTCTGCTCGGCACCCACTTCATCGACCGCCTGCACGATCGCGAGCTCGTCGTCGGGTGCTTCCACGCCGCCCCGCTCACGGCCCTCAACTCGCTGCGGCGCACGCAGATCCGCGCCGCGCACGAGGCCCTCGACACCTTCGGGCCGACCCTGCCGACGCTCATGGTCGGCGACTTCAACTACCCCGTGTTCAAGGACCACCTGTCGACGAGCGTGCAGGAGACCGGGCACGAGGTCACGCTGAGCGACGCGCGCACCTACACGCGCTACAAGTTCTTCCGCGGGCACTTCGACTTCGCGACCTCGATCGGCCTAGCGATCACCAAGGTGACGACGTTGCCCCAGGGGGTCTCCGACCACCTGCCGATCCTCGTGACCGCGGATTACGCCGAGCCCCGCAGCGAAACACCGCAGTAACCCGCCCTCGGTAGGCTGAGCCCATGAGCCGGATCGCCGTCGTTCCTGGGTCTTTCGACCCCGTCACCCTCGGGCACCTCGACATCATCGAGCGGGCCGCGGGCGTGTTCGACGCGGTGCACGTCGTCGTGGTGCACAACCCCGGCAAGCAGGCCATGCTGCCGATCGCCCAGCGGGTGGCCCTGATCGAGCAGGCGATCGCCGACCGCGCGCTGCCGTCGAGCATCCTCGTCACCAGCTGGAGCGTCGGCCTGCTCGTCGACTACTGCACCGACGTCGGCGCGACCGTGCTCGTCAAGGGCGTGCGCAGCCAGGTCGACGTGGCGTACGAGACGCCGATGGCGATCGTCAACCGCAACCTCGCCGGCATCGAGACGGTGTTCATGCTCACCGACCCCGCGCACGCCCACGTGTCGAGCTCGCTCGTGCGCCAGGTGGCGGCGCTCGGCGGCGACGTCGCCCCCTACGTGCCGCGCGCGGTCGCCGAGTTCCTGCTCAGCCAGTCGGCCGACTGAGGCCGGATGCGGGCGCGTCGCCCGCTACCCGCCGAGCCCCTCGGCCCCCTTGCTGATGAGCACCACGCCGATCAGCAGCAGAATCGCCCCGACCATCGCGGCGTTGTGCACGATGAGCCACGCGCGCAGGCGGTCGAGCGGCTCGCGGATGCGGTCGCCCGCCACGAACGACACGATCACGGGGATGATCACGGGCAGCGAGCCGAGCAGCACGACGATGCCGAGCGCGACCGCGGCCTCGCCGACGGTGGCGTCGGCCGCTTCGAGCGTCACACCGACACCGATGCTTAGCAGCAGGTTCTTCGGCTTCAGCCCGCCGATGAAGGCGCCGAGTGCCGCCGCTTTCGCGGGCGTCATGCCGTCGATCTTCGCCATCCAGCCCGGCACCTCGGGCACGCGGGTCTCGCCGCCCTCCTCCGTCGCGGGGCGGGAGCGCCACTGCCGCACCGCCAGCACGATGGCCACGAGGCCCAGGCCGATGAGCAGGAACGGCGCCGAGATCGAGCGATCGTCGGCGTCGTGCGGCAGCAGCACCGCCACGAGGTACGCGATGCTGGCGACCGCCGCGATCGCGCCGGCGAAGCCGAGCAGGAAGCTCAGGGTCGCCGCCTTCGCGTTCGGCGACAGCAGCATGAGCACGACCGATGCGACGGCGAGCGGGCTGAGGGCGATGGCGGCGGCGAGCGGCAGGGCGTCGCCGAGAGCGTCGAGCATGGGGCCTCGTCTCTGATGGGTGCGCTGCGCCGATGCGCAGCCACTGCACAGTGAACACCGGAGTCGACGTTCATGCCAGTGGCTAGGCTGACGACATGGGTGCCTGGGGCAGTGGACCGTTCGAGAACGATGATGCGCTCGACGCCGTCGGCGAGCTCGTCGACGGCACCTTCGAGCTCGACGACCTGCGCGAGGCGCTCGAGAGCGACTACCTCGAGGCGCCGGAGGGCTCCGTCGCCCTCGCCCTCGTCGAGATCGCCCTCGCGGCCCTCGGGCGCACCGATCCGGCCGCCGAGCTCGACGAAGTCGACATCCGCCTCGTCGCGACGCAGTTCGACGACGCGGCCTACGAGCTCATCCTGCGCGCCGCCGATCGTGCGCTCGATCCCACGGCCTCCGAGCTGTTCGAGCTGTGGGAGGAAGCGGGGGAGGACGAGCTCGCCGAGTGGCGGTCGACCGCCGTCGCCTCGATCGAGCAGCTGCGCGCCGCCATCACCGACTGACCTGTTCCGCCCGTCATCCTGAACGGAGACCGCGCCATGACGCGACCCCTGACCCTCGGCTACAAGGCCTCGGCCGAGCAGTTCGACCCCCGCGAGCTCGTCGAGATCGCCGTCGCGGCCGAAGCGCACGGCATGCAGAGCGTCGCGGTGAGCGACCACTTCCAGCCCTGGCGGCACACCGGCGGGCATGCCCCCTTCTCGCTGACGTGGATGGCCGCCGTGGGCGAGCGCACGTCGAGCATCCGCATCGGCACCTCCGTGATGACGCCGACGTTCCGCTACAACCCGGCGGTGCTGGCGCAGGCCTTCGCCTCGATGGGCGTGATGTACCCGGGTCGCATCTTCCTCGGCGTCGGCACGGGCGAGGCGCTCAACGAGATCGCCACGGGGTTCGCGGGCGCCGGCGAGCAAGAGTGGCCCGAGTTCAAAGAGCGATTTGCTCGCTTGCGCGAGAGCGTCGACCTCATGCGGCAGCTCTGGACGGAAGACCGCGTGAACTTCCGCGGCGAGTACTACTCGACGCACGACGCCTCGATCTACGACCGCCCCGAGCAGCCGATCCCCGTCTACATCGCCGCCGGCGGGCCGTTCGTCGCGCGCTACGCCGGGCGTGCCGGTGACGGCTTCATCTGCACGTCGGGCAAGGGCGCCGAGCTCTACACCGAGGAGCTGATCCCGGCCGTCAAGGAGGGCGCCGAGAAGGCTGAGCGCTCGTTCGAGGAGATCGATCGGATGATCGAGATCAAGATCTCCTACGACACCGACGCGGATGCGGCGCTCGAGAACACGCGCTTCTGGTCGCCCCTCTCGCTCAGCAAAGAGCAGAAGCACGACATCACCGACCCCATCGAGATGGAGCAGGCCGCCGACGCCCTGCCGATCGAGCAGATCGCCAAGCGCTGGATCGTCGGCAGCGACCCCGACGCGGTCGTCGCCGAGGTGGCGAAGTACGTCGACTGGGGAATGAACCACCTCGTCTTCCACGCGCCCGGGCACGACCAGCGGCGGTTCCTCGAGCTGTTCGAGCGCGACCTCGCGCCGCGCCTGCGCGCGCTCGCCTGACCGACCCCGCGCGTAACACGCGCGGCCGCGCAGACCCTGCGCGTAACACGCGCGGAACGTGCCCCTCACCGTCTCGAAATGCCGGCGATCTAGCGTCGACCTCGTCGGGAGACGGGGGTGGTCGCATGGTCGAAGCGCAGGAGGCCCACGCGGTGCAGATCGGGGGCGCGGTCGCGGCGTCGGCTCCGCCTCCGCTGCCCGCCGGGTGGTCAGGGGCCGCGATGGCTGTTCACGCGGTGCGGCGCATGCCGGCACCGATGCTCGTCACGCTGCAGCCCGCGGGTCGATCGCCGATCGTCATCGACATGCGCGCCTACGTGTACGCGTGGGACGAACCGCTCGACGCACTGCCCGTCGACCCCGAGCACGTGCAGATCGGCACGCGGGCGATCCGGGATGCGGAGCCGGTGTTCGCCGGAGAGGACTACGTCGAGCACGCCCCCGTCATCGCGGGCGTCGCGCTCGAGCCGCTGCTCTGGCTCATCGGCACGCGGGCCTTCGACGGCGGCCGCGCCTCGTGGCTGCGGTCGGGCGACCGGTACCGGCTGTACCGCTGGCCCGACTTCTCGCAGCTGCCCATGAGTGACGAGCAGCGGCGTGCGGTGAAGGCGAGCGCGGGGGCGTTCATGGGCATCGAGAAGCTCGCGCAGAAGGCGAAGGTCGAGCTCGAGACCGCGCAGCGCGTCATCAACGCCCTCAGCCTCATGGGGCTGCTGCGCCGTCACGCGGCCGCCGGGGCTGCCCCCGAGGTGCCTCCTCCGCCGCCCCGCGAAGCGCCCCTGGTACCCTAGAGGTCGACCGCAGCCCCCACGACGGGCGGGCGGTCGTTCTCGAGGGGGACCACGACTCATGCCCACGCACCACCGTTCGACCGCGCGTCCGGCCTACCGCCGGCACGGCTGGTCGACCGTCCGCACCGCGTTCGTCTCGGTGATCGGTGGCCTCACGGTGATGGCGACCCTCGGGTTCTCGACGCCGAGCGATGCCGAGCTGCTCGCGGCGGTCGCCGACGCGCATGCCCAGGAGATCGTCGCGGCCCCGGAGGCGACGCTGGAGGCATCCGCCGCAACCGTGGCCGAGCGCCCTGCCTTCGACGCGACGCCCGGTTACGAGACGCTCATCAGCAGCGGCACGAACTACGACTGGGCGAAGCTCGTGCTGCTCATGGGCGAGTTTCCGATGACCGAGAGCAACGTCACGGTCGTCACGCGCTGGATGCGGCAGGAGAACTACGTCGATTCGTGGTGGAACCGCAACAACCCGCTGAACAACGGCTGGGGCTCCGGCGGGGGAGGCGGCACCGGCCGCTATGTCGATCTGGTGGATGCGGCCGCGAACGCCGCCGAGGCGCTGCGCACACTGCCGCGGTACGACGGCATCGTCGCCGCTCTCGAGAGGTCGGCTCCGACGGACGAGCTCGAGCGCGCGATCTGGTTCTCGGGCTGGGCCACGGGCATGTACAACAACGGCGCGCACTGGTCGTACGTCGAGGTGCCGGTGGTCGCCGCACCGCCGAGCGCCTGGGGGCGGTAGCCCTCCAGGGCCCAGCGGTGCGGCGGGGTGGTGCCGCTGCGACCGCGCATCAGCGCGGCGGCAGCAGCTGCAGGGCGAGCCGCTGCCACTGCTGCTCGCGCTGCTCGACGGCCATGCTCTGCTGCACGCGACGGGCGCGGTGTGCGTGGCCGTCGAGCACGCGGGCCCGGCGGCTCCACACGACGAGCGCCACGCCGATGCGCAGGGCGATGCGGTCGATCAGGCCGACCCGGTGAGCGGTGGCGCGCGGGTGCGCCGGGATGCTCGCCGGACTCGGCGGGTGCTGCGCGGTGCGATCCGCGCGGGTGGTGATGGTGCTCATGACGATGGTCCTCACTGCGGGTGGCCGCGCGCACTGCAGCGCGGGGTCGCGCGGAGCGCGGCACGGCCGGGTCGAGCCGCTCGTGGCGGCAGGAAGGGAGGCGGGCGCACGAGATGCTGCCCGCCGTGGCGGACCGGTGCGCGCGCGCGAGGGCGCGGGCCCGATCAGGGCTTCGAGAGCGTCGCCACCGGATGAGCGGGCGGCGTCAGCGGTGCTGCGGCCCGATCAGGCGGTGAGGACGCCGACGAAGCCGGCGGTGGTGGGAATCATTTCCTGGGTGATGGTCAACACGCTCGGCCTCCTTTCGTCTTCTGGCGCCCGTCGAACCTAGCGAGGGCGGTACCGCGAGCGCAAGCCTGCATCCCGGGCGTGTCGCGATCGGTGACCGATTCGTTACCCTGTGCTGGTGCCTGCCCTCCGTCTGCCCTCCGTGACCGCTCCGGACGTCTCGGCGCTCCCGTGGGTGCCGCGCGTGCGTCGCATCGGCGCGCTGCTCTCGGGCGTGGTCGACCTCGCGGGCGGTGCGATGCTGCTCGCTCTGGCGAGCGGGGTCGGGGTCGTCGCGCCGGTCGTGCTCGGCGGTTTCGGCACCGCGATCGTCGTGGGGCTGGCGGGTGCCGTCTCGCTCGGTCTCGCCCGCACGCTCGGCTATCCGGGCATCGTGCGCGACGGCGTCATCACCCTTGCCCGCCTCAGCGCGGTGGTCGCGCACGCCCTCGTGCTGGCGTCGGCGACCGGCATCGCCGCGGTCATCCTCGTGTCGGCGCTCAGCGTGACCCTCTCGGTCGTGGTGCTCGTCGCGGTGCTGGTGCCCTGGGTCGTCGCGTGGCGGTCGCGGCGCTGATCGGTCGCTTCAGCCGATGAGCTGCGGGTAGGGTGCGCTTGGCGCGGTGCGCGGCGGGCGCTCGCCGTCGCGCAGGCGCGCGAGGCCGTCGAGCACGAGGTCGACCATGAGTGTGTACTCCTCGCCGTGGTCGTGCCGCTCGCGGATCGTGCGTGAGATCGCCGGAAACTCGGCGGCGAGCTCGCCGTCCCACAGACGCTGCACCCCCGAGCCCATCGCCTCGGCGGAGGGCCGGCGCGCCTCCTGGGCGCTGAACCCCATGATCGTGCCGTCGACGATGTGCAGGCCGTGGTGGGCGAGCTGGGTCGAGAAGCCCGCGTCGAGCAGTGCCGCGGTGATCTCCTCGGCGTAGCGAAGTCGTGCCGGCCCCACGTGCGGGCGCGAGGCCAGCAGCTCGATCGCCCACGGGCGCGACAGCAGCTCGCGGTGGGCGCGATGCATGATCGTCGCGATGGCCGTGCGCCAGGCCTCGGTGGTGGTGCCGCCCGGGGTCGGTGAGCCGGCAGCGGGCGGGGTGGCGGTCTCGGGTGGAGTGCCGACCTCGGCCGCCGGGGCGATCCAGAACGCGACGAGGGCATCGCCGAGAGCGTCGAGCAGGGCGTCTTTCGAGGCGACATGCCGGTAGAGCGACATGGCCTCCACACCGAGGGCGGCGCCGAGTCGGCGCATCGTGAGCGCCTCGAGGCCGTGCGCATCGGCGAGAGCGAGCGCGGCGTCGACGACGCGATCGGAGGTGAGGGCATCCCGCACAGCCATGGCGAACTCTCCTTGACAGGGGTGGACGATGATCACTAGCTTACACCGTAAGTTTACGTTGTAAGCAACCGTGCCCGCCCCTGAGGCAGAATCGAGACCGCCATGAGATCCGTCATCGCCGAGACCTACGGGGGCCCCGAGTCGCTGCGCATTGTGGATGCTCCGCCCCCGACCCCCGCACCCGACCAGGTGCTCGTGCGCGTGGCCGCGAGTTCGGTCAACCCTCTCGACACCCACGAGCTCACCGGCCGGCCCTATCTGGTGCGGATCGTCCGCGGCCTGCGCGCCCCGAAGCCCGACGGCCGGGCCATGGGGTCGGACATCGCGGGGGTCGTCGAGGCGGTCGGTGACCAGGTGACCCGGTTCGCCGTGGGCGACCGCGTCGTCGGCTTCGGCCGGGCGGCGTGGAGCGAGCTCACGGCGGTCACCGAGTCAGGGCTCGTGCGACTGCCCGAGGGCGTGCCTCTCGTCGATGCCGGAGGCGTCGGTGTCGCGGCGATCACCGCACTGCAGGGTCTGCGGCGCGGGGGGCTCGTCGGCCCGGCGACGTGGGGCCCCGGCGAGGTCGAGCCGATGCGCCCGCGCGTGCTCATCATCGGCGCCTCGGGCGGGGTCGGCACGTTCGCGGTGCAGATCGCCAAGCTGCTCGGTGCGCACGTCACCGCCGTCACCAGCACGCGCAACCTCGAGCTCGTCGCCCGACTCGGCGCCGATGACGTCATCGACTACACGACCACCGAGGTGACGCGGGGCATCGCCCGCTTCGACCTCGTTCTCGAGCTCGCCGGCAACCGGCGGCGGCGCGACCTGGCGCGCATCCTCACCCCGACCGGTTCGCTGATCGCCTGCGGAGCGCCCCGCGGGCAGTGGCTGGGGCCGCTGCTCGGCCCGGCCGGTCTTGCGATCGCGTCGCGGTTCTCGCGGCGCACGTACGCGTCGTTCCTGGCGAAGCGCGACACCGACGACCTGCAGCGGATCGCCGACTGGCTGGGCGAGGGGGCGCTGCGGGTTGTGATCGACGAGGTGCATCCGCTCGATCGCATCGCGGATGCGGTGGCGCATCAGCTCGGCGAGCACGCGCGGGGCAAGGTGATCGTCACGATTCCGTGAGCCGGATGTCCGCCCTACGCTGAGCGGATGGTCGCCAACAGCGAGAAGCCGATCCTGCTCTTTGAGAGCGTGCGGGCCTGGGAGGACTGGCTCGAGGCCCACCCCGACGACCCCGGTGTGCGCCTGAAGATGCGCAAGAAGCGCTCGACCGCGCCGGGGATCACCTACGACGAGGCGCTCGAGTCGGCGCTGTGCTTCGGGTGGATCGACGGGCAGATCTACGGCTTCGACGATGACTACTCGCTGCAGGTCTTCACGCCGCGGCGGCCCCGCTCGGTGTGGTCGCAGCGCAACGTCGGCATCGTCGAGCGACTCACCGCGGAGGGTCGCATGCGCCCGAGCGGGCTGCTGCAGGTCGAGCGTGCGAAGGCCGATGGCCGGTGGGATGCCGCCTACAGTCAGAAAGCCATGGTGGTGCCCGCGGACCTGCAGGCGGCCCTCGACGACTCCCCGGCCGCGGCGGCGACCTTCACCGCGCTGAGCGCCCAGGCGCGGTTCGGCATCGTGTTCCGGCTCGACGGGGTCGTGCGCGCCGAGACGCGTGCCCGCAAGCTCGCCGACTACGTCGCGATGCT
>JAIXXG010000087.1 GCA_027490915.1 Microbacteriaceae bacterium | reverse complement strand
AGGCAACGGATGGGGCGTGCGGCCGAACTCCGCAGGGAGAAACCCGCGGTCGAACCGGGCGTTGTGCGCCACGAGTACACGACCCGCGAGCAGGTCAACGAGATCGTCGGCGATGTCGACGAAAGTTGGCGCATCGATGAGATCAGCCGCACGAATGCCATGGACGTGCTCGGCGCCGACATGTCGCTGCGGGTTGACGAGTGTCTCCCACTCCCCCGTGATCGTGCCGTTCTCATCGGTGTGCACAACCGCGATTTCGATAACGCGGTCGTGCCCGCCGGTGAACAGGCCCGTCGTTTCTAGGTCGACAACAGCGAATCCAGGACCAGGCATGGAGCCTCCTCTCCTCGTGAAGCGAGGCTAGCTCAGGTCGCGGACATTCCGTGGGTCAGTACCACCAACCGATCCGTCGCCCGCGACGCCCCCACGTAGAGCAGATCGTGGTGGTGCTCCTTCGACAGGTCGATGTCGGTCAGGATCACCGCCGGCGCCTCGAGGCCCTTGAACTCGTGGATCGTCCCCCACCGGATGTGCGTCGAATCTTCGATGCCCGTGCCCGCCACGGCGGGGGCGAGGCGCGACGTGAGGCGAGCATCCGCGGCGCCGGATGACAGCGCCGTGCCGACAGCGGAACGGTCGGCGCGGTAAGGCGAGAGAATCACCAGTTCGCGCACCGTGAACGGCTCCGACAAGATGCGCTCCACCGCGTCGGCCAGCAGCCGCTGCTGCTCGTCCGCGGTCGAGAACGTCAGCCGCTCGACCGACACCTGGTCGTCATCACTGCGGCGGTGCTCGCTGTAGAGGGTCGGTTCGCCGATGAGCTCGGCCACGAAGCGGCCCACCTCGGGGGTGGTGCGCACGTTCGAGCGCAGCTGCAGCTGGACGAGCCCGGGCAGGCGGCGCAACAGGCGGTCGCGGGCCGACTTCGGCACAGCAGCCGGTGCGCCGGGCGCGGCGGGCAGGGCCGACTCGGGGGCAGTGGGCCCGGCCACCGCATCCCCGTGCCGCCGGTAGATCACCTGGTGGTCGAGGTCGCCCGTCACGAACACTGGCGCCTGCGCCAGCCCGCCCACCAGCAGGGCGTCGAGCACGTCGAGGTAGGCGTCGACCGCCACGTCTTGCGCCTCGTCGAGCACCAGGTAGTCGAACTGCGGGCCCAGCTCGAGCGCCGCCTCGAGCGCCTGCTCGGGCAGGGTCACGTCGTACCAGTCGCGCTCGACGCGGCCCGAGTCGAGCTTGCGCCGCGCCTCGTTGCGCCCCGCGTGCCGGTCGACCACCTGCGCCATCAGGGCATGGATGCGCCGCACCTCCACCCCGTCGCCGCACAGCTCGACCAGCCGCCGCTCGATGAGCCGGTTGAACACCACCACGAGGGTGCGCTGGCCGGCCGCCGCCGCTCGGCGGGCGGCCTCGGCTGCGACCCAGGTCTTGCCCGTGCCCGCCGGGCCCTCGAGCAGCAGCCGCGGGTTGCCCGCCACGAGATCCAACACGCGCACCTGCTCGGCCGTGAACTGGGCCTGCTCGCGCTCGCGCCGCCGCGCCAGCTCTTTCGCGCTCAACTCGACGACGAAGCGCGGAATCAGCAGGTCGACGACGCGCTGCGTGTGCTCCGCATTCGGCTGGCCCTGAACCCGGCGGTAGCCGACGATCGTCTCGCCCAGGTGCGCACTCGCCTTCTCCAGGCACCGGATGATCGCACCCCGCACCCGGTCGGCCCCCAGATCGGCGGCATCAAGCAGCTGCCACTCGTGCCAGCCGATGCTCTTTGCGAAGCGGTCGCGGCTCAGCTGCGTGAGCCACGCCGCGTGAAAGATCGGATACCCCACGGGCCCGGCGCCGCGCGACTGCAGATACTCGATGATCGAGTGCTGCGCCCCCGACGCCTGCTCGAAGGGGCTGCGGGTCACCCAGTCGCGGTTGCCGTAGCGCCAGCGCCCCTCACCGTCGGCCTCGATGCTCTCGTGCGACTTCACCTCGACGACGAGCACGCCGTACCCGGGCGCGACGATGACGAAGTCGGCCTCGCCCTGCACCTGGCTGACGTGGTGCGCGATCTCGAGCGAGTGCAGCACCACCCAGTCGTCGGTGTTGGGCGCGTCGCGGAGGGCCGCGAAGACGGCGTGCTCGCCGGGCGGGGCGTCCTCCCCGATCGTCGGCGGCAGCATGCGGGCCATGAGGGGAGCCTAGGTCGACTCAGGGGCCGTGTCATCGCGGTGCACGTCACCCGCTTCCGCGACGGACGCCTCGGCGGACGGCGCGGTGCTCGGCGCGGTGGACGGCGCGGCGCTCGACACGACCTCGATGATTCGTCACAATTGGCGCGTGAGTCACGATCCCTTGCGCCCCGAGCCCGGACCTCGCGACTGGTCTCCCCCGGGGTGGGATCTCCCTCCCGCACGCTCGAGCGCCGCGCGGCGGGCTGGCGGGTTTCGGTTCACCGACGGCGACGGAGCCTTCACGGTGCTGCTGCTCGGGATCATCGCTCTGCTCGCGGCCTCGGTGAGCGTGCCGGGCGACAACGGGTCGGCGACCGTGCTGCTCTCGAGCCTGGGCGTGTTCGCCGTCATCGCAGGCGTCGTCGTGCTGCGACGAGCACGGCTCGGTCAGAGCATCCTGAGCAGAGGGCGACGATTTGTCGCGACCATCGGCACCGCCCTGGGCGTCATCGCGCTGGTCTCGACGATCGCGACCGCGATCAATGTCACCGCCAGCACCACCCTGCCGACGCTGCACGATGCCGTTCGCGCCCTCGTCGCGACCACGGTGAGCGGGCCTGACCTGGCTCCCCCTTCTCAGGCCGATCCCGGCCGGGGGCCCGCGGGGGCACTCGAACCGGGGGCCGTGGCCTATCCGATCACCCCGCTGCCCGTGCCCGCGGAAGCCTCGCGGTACTCGTTCTCGACCGCGGCAGAAGAGCAGCTGTACCTCGTCGAAGTGCTCGAACGGGTACAGGTGCTCGTGCTCGAGAGTCAGCAGCGCGGTGTCGAGCTCCGCTTCCTCGAGTCCACCGCTCCGCTGCCGCACGGTGTGCCCGACGGGTCTATCGGCATCGGCTCCGTGCAGCTCTTCGAGCCGACCCTGCTCGTGCTCGCCGACGGCACCCTTGAGCTGACGGTGGTCGGCCGCACCTACGGCATGACGGTCAGCATTGCCCTCACCACGCTCGAGGGCTGACCCGGCTCAGTCGTCGAGCTTCGGCACGAACCACGGCGGATACACCGCGACCTTCGCCGTGACGCCCGCCGCCTTCAGCAGCTCGCGCACCTCGTCGCGGCGGCGGTCGTTGGCCACGGCGACGAGCGCGACGGTCGCGAGCGACACCTCGCCGGGCACCAGCGCCTCGGCGACCTGCAGGGCTTCGGGGGTCGCGGCGGCGCGAGCGAGCATCCGCTGCCGACCATCGGCGCCGATGCCGAGGCGCGTCGCCGGAGCCGCCGCGTCGCCATCGGTGATGACGACCGTGTTCGAGACCGCCGCGATGTCGACGCCGAGCACCACGAAGTCGGTGGTGGCGGCGCTGCGGGCGGCGGCGCTCCAGGTGGGGCCGGCGGCGCCCTCCTGCACCTCGAGCCACCAGGTGGCCTGCGGGGTCAGACTGAACGCGACGCAGTCGGCGACGCTGCGCTCGACACCGTCATCGTCGTGGCCGCCGTCGCCCGGCACGGGAGCGCTGCCGCGCAGCTCGAGCGACAGCTCGCTCGCCAGACGCAGGGCCGGCTCGGCCTGCGAGGGCGGCAGCAGGCGGCCGGTCTCGAGAATGAGCGGCAGGTTGCTGATGTGCGTGACGTGGAACATGCGCTGCGGCAGGTTCGGCCCGCGCACCTCGGCCGCCTTGCCCGTCGCGCCCGCGGCCGGGCTGCGCAGGCTACGGGCGGCAGGCTTGGGGCTGCGGCGCACCGGGGCCGTGGCCGCCGGGGCCGGGGGCGGGAAGCAGCTGGCGCACATCCCTGGCTCGAACCCGTGGATGCACTCCTCATCAGCCGCTGTCACTCCCCCAGGTTAGTCGCCCGGCGCGCGGGCCCCGACCAGACCGCCCAGCGCGGAGAGGTCGACCGTCGGAATCGCGATCCACCCCTCGACCCGCGCACGCTGCCGCTGCGCCGGTTCAGGCGGGATGCTCGCCCCGACCCGATGCGCCAGCGCCACGAGCGCGGCCAGCACCGCGTCGAGCGCGTCGGCCGAAGCTGCCATGAGGGGCGCATGGTCGCCGAGCTCGAGCCAGGGGGCCGCGCGGCGCAGGTCGGCGATGAGGGCGCTGCGAGCATCCGCCGCCACCTTGTAGCCCGGCCGACTCAGCCCCCACACGCGCAGGGCCATCGCGGGGTACACCTCGACGACGGCGCTCGGATGCTCCCCCGCCCGATCGACCACCCGCCCGTCGCCCGCCAGCCGGTCGAGCAGCACCGCGCACCGCAGCGCCGTCATGCCCAGACGGTCCGTGGCGACGCTGAGGGGTCGAGCGCCGGTGCGCTCGGTGACGACGCGGTCGGTCTCCCGATGCGCGAGGCGGCGCCGCCAGGCGAGGTCGCCGCTGTCGTCGCTCGTCAGGCGCGCTCCGCTCCCCTGGCGGGCGACGAAGTCGACGAAGTCGACCGGCCAGCCGAACGCGCAGTCGATGCCGATCAGCGGAGCGTGGCGGGTCTCGGCGAGCAGCGTCT
>JAIXXG010000061.1 GCA_027490915.1 Microbacteriaceae bacterium | reverse complement strand
GGCGCGAGTGTTCGTGCCAGCGCTGGGGCGGTTCCTCTCCGTGGATCCGGTCGAGGGTGGGGTGGATAACTCGTATGTGTATCCGACGGATCCGGTGAACAAGCTCGACCTCAGCGGGAAAGCGGCTGTGCTGGCAGTGATTGCTGCCGTTGTGGCTTTCGTCGCCCGGATAGCTGCAGTCGCTTTCGCGGCCTATCGAGCTGCGATGGCTGCGATGCGCTTAGCAACTATCGCGCACGAGGCCGCTCAGGCTGCGGTTCGCTCCACGCTCGACGCTCAGCATGCGCGGTCGTCCGTGCGTCCAACGCCTTCCGCGGGCGGATATCGGCCAGGAGACGACCGAGAGTTCCACGTCTACACGATTCGAGACTCAGAAGGCGAGGTTTGGAAGTATGGCATTACGTCCGTCCAACCCTTCGCAGATCGACCGACCAGTCAGCTCTTCGTTTGCTACCTCGATACGGGAAGATCTTGTAGTCACGACGAGTCTGAAGACATCGAGGCAATCGGGTACTACAACGCTCGAGTGATCGAGGTTGGGCTTATCGACGCCTACCGGGCAACACACAATGGCTTCTGCCCCAGGGGGAACGGCGCATGCAAGTGAACTTAAGGTTGCGGTTTATGCGGAGCGGCGGTGTTGACAACCCACATGGACGCGACGCCGTTAGTTGCTGGCGTTTCGACGAGGTTGCGAGCGAACTTCGCCGGTCCCACGGGTTGGAAACGTGAAGCGACGCGAAGCTCCCAGCGCTCCTTGGCAACTCTCGATCGACGGAGAGTTCGCAACCTTTTCTGCAACTCTCTATCGAGTCATCTGGCGGCACTCTGAGCGAGTGATCTGGGATCAGATCTTGGTCAATCACGACGGCAAGGACTCGGTCCAGTTGAGCCTTTCTCGGCGAGGGATGGAGTCCCATCTCGTGGCCACCTACGAACTCGAGGGCGCGCCGAAGTGGGGCCCGGCTCTGGTGTACCGACGATCGTTTAGGGCGGACGCGGATCGAGCGAATGTCGTAGCTAACAGATTTGACGGTGAGGTCCTGAAGCTTGTGTCTCAACAGCGGGAGTCTGCACCAGGTGAGAGTTCACCACTTTCTCTAAAAGAACAGCTGATCGCAGCGGAGTTGATTCCGAAGCAGGAGTTCCAGGCGCTCTTGGCGCGAAACCGCATGGCGGGAAGTACACACGAGCAAATCAAGGGAGTTGTCAGCGAATTAGTCCGACACGGCCTTGGCTATGTTCTGCGTTTCTCGAAGACTCTCGCGATCGAGATCCAGGAACTCCTCATGTCGGGATTCTCTCGAAACGTCGAGGCGGAACTCACGCCGTCAACCCGCGAGTTCGCTGCGGCATGGGTTCTGCTCGCCGGGAGAGAAATGAACGACAGCGACATTCAGTACGGCGCTTGGCTAGGCGGTGAATCGCTCCTCAACGTCGGGACTGCGGCTTACTTCGAGCTCACTGGCGAGAGCGCCATCCTCGACCCCGCTGCGGTCTTCGCAGTATGCGGAGACCCGGAAAAGGCAACGTCAGATGCTGTAGCAGGGCCGTCACCTGGATCGCTAGCGACAACGGAGAGCGTCGCGGCACGAACAGCAGAGTGGGCAGCGACCCTCGAACGACAGAAGAGCTCGCCGAGTGCGCCAAAGGTTGTCCGGGAAGGCGATCCGTGGTGGAATCCTGCGACGATGAGAACGTGGTACTCGGCTCGAATGCTCTTCAGGGACAAAGTAGATTTTCTCGAAGAGCTGTGGGTTTTTTCCCTTCCCAAGCTGGCGCCCAACCTACCGCTACCGGAGGGGATGACTGACGAGTCGTCAGCGATCAAGTCGTTCCTAACTTGGATCGCACATGAAGCTGGAGCGGAACCGTTAGCGGTTGATATCTCAACAACAGCCTGGCACCTGAACGATCTTGAAGTGTTGAGCATCAAGCGCAGATTCGGCGGGACTATCGGTGACTACTGCGCGACTTACGTTGACTGAGGCCCGCAAAAAAGCCCGCGAATGGATGCCCATGTCCTAGCGAATCGTGCCGAGGAGCGTCTCACTGACCAGGCGTGCAGAGGATTGAACGGGGCCGACGAGTGAACGCGAACCAACACTTCTTGAGTTTCAGCCCCTCCGTGCTCGCGCTGGATGTGGTGGTCGAAGGTTGGAAAGCGGGAGTCATTCGAAGCGCGGAGGTGATCGATGTCGCTACCCAGCGAATGGCACTAGGGCTTCCGCAGGACGCGGATGAAGAGCGGCTTGCCCTGATGCTGTCGGACCAGCTGTTCGAGGCTGAGGAGATTCTACGGAGCCACACCACAACTAACCCGAAGGCGGAGAAGGCAGGGCGACGCATCGTCATCTATGCACGGCTCATGGCTGTCCTCGACGATTGGGACCACGTTGACATGCCGGAGCTTGAAGCAGAGATGGTGCTTGAAGACGCTCGAGAGCCGAATGCGTACGCGGACGCTCGTCTTTATGACCCTCGGCCGGGAGCTCGCCGCTCAGCCCGTGCTCACCGTCTCAGACTTGTCGACGCGGCCAAGGCCGAACGTGATTCCCTTGAGAAAGCATCATTTTTCTGACGACCCGGGCGTGAGTCGCGAAACAAATGCGAAAGGCCCCGCGCTGGCGAGAGCAACGGGGCCGTTCGTACACCCCCCGGGACTCGAACCCGGAACCCACTGATTAAGAGTCAGTTGCTCTGCCAATTGAGCTAGAGGTGCGCGGCCTCGCCGAGGCGGGCCAGTCGCCCATACTACGCGGCGTGCAGGCCTTTAGCCAAACCGGCGTCGATCACCGAGCGGTAGTGCTGCAGCAGCTCGTCGCCGAGCGCGCCCCACGTGCGGTGGGCCACCGATGGGCGGGCGGCCGCGGCGAAGGCGGCACGGCGCGCGGGCTCGTCGACGAGGGTCTGCACGCGCGCCCGCAGGTCGTCGAGGTCACCGGGGCGGTAGAGGAATCCGGTGCGGTCGTGCTGCACGAGGTCGAGCGGCCCGCCGGCCCCGGTGGCGACGACGGGCACCCCGCTCGCGAGGGCCTCCTGCACGGTCTGGCAGAAGGTCTCGTTCTCTCCGGGGTGCACGAACACGTCGAGGCTCGCCACCGCGCGGGCGAGGTCGTCGCCGCCGAGAAAGCCCGTGAGGTGAGCATCCGGCATCGCCTGCTGCACCGCCGCCCGCTCGGGCCCGTCACCGATGATGACGAGGCGAATGCCCCGGATGCCCGCCAGCGCCGCGAGGTCGAGCACCTGCTTCTCGGGCGCCAGCCGCCCCACGAACCCCACGAGCAGCTCGCCGTGAGGGGCGAGCGCGCGCCGCCACGCCTCGTCGCGCCGCTCGGGCTGGAACCGCTCGAGGTCGACGCCGCGCGCCCACCGCTCGACGCGGTCGACGCCGAGCGCGGCGAGGTCGGCGATGGCCGCGGTCGACGGCGCAAGCGTCAGATCGGCGCGGCGATGGATGCGCGACACATGCCGCGCGAACGCCGGCGCCAACGCCGGAATGCCGTAGCGCTGTGCGTAGCCGGGCACATCGGTCTGATACACCGCGACGGTCGGCACGCCCACCGTCTCGGCC
>JAIXXG010000004.1 GCA_027490915.1 Microbacteriaceae bacterium | reverse complement strand
TGTTCTCGATCATCAAGAACTACCGCAACCGCGGCCTGCGGTTCGTGCTGCCCGACCGCGACCGCATCCTCATGACGCTGCCGTTCATGCGGGCCTACACCGAGCTGCTCGTGCAGACCGCGCACAAGCGCGGCGCCCACGCGATCGGCGGCATGAGCGCGTTCATCCCCGACCGCCGCAGCCCCGAGGTGACCGAGCGCGCGCTCGAGCGGGTGGCCGCCGACAAGCGCCGGGAGGCTCGCGACGGCTTCGACGGATCGTGGGTGGCGCATCCCGATCTGATTCCCGTGGCGCGCGCCGAGTTCGACGCGGTGCTCGGCGACCGGCCGAACCAGCTCGACGTGCTGCGCGAGGAGGTCGCGGTGACCGCGAGCGAGCTGCTTGACATCCGCTCGGCGGGCGGCGAGATCACCCTCGCGGGCGTGCGCGCGAACGTGTCGATCACGGTGCGCTACCTCGAGTCGTGGCTGCGCGGCATCGGCGCCGCGGCGATCGACCACCTCATGGAGGACGCGGCGACGGCCGAGATCAGCCGCTCGCAGCTGTGGCAGTGGATGCACCACGAGCTGCGCTGCAGCGACGGCACCCTCATCACCCCCGAGCTGGTCGAGGGGATGCTCGCCGAGGTTCTCGCCGAGCTGCCGCGGCCCGAGGGCCACCGCCTGGCCGAGGCCGAGGAGGTGTTCCGGCAGGTGACGCTGGGGGAGGACTTCCCGACGTTCCTCACGGTGCCGGCCTATGCGCGGTTCCTCGTCGAGCGCGAGGACGCGGCCTCGGCCGAGGCGCAGCAGCGCGCCGCCTGAGGGTCGTTCCGAGACCCGTTCGGCCGCCGCCGCCCTAGTGGTGGCGGCGGTCGATCAGTCGCGTCAGGATGATCGCGCTGCGGGTGTGGTCGACGTTGGGGGCCACGCGCACACGCTCGAGAGCATCCTCGAGGGAGGCGATGTCGCGCGAGCGGATGTGCACGATCGCGTCGGCGTCCCCCGTGACGGTGCCGGCGTCGACGACCTCGGGCACGGCGGAGAGGATGCGGCGCAGCTCGTCGGGGGCGACGGTGCCGCGGCAGAACAGCTCGACGTAGGCCTCGACGGCCATGCCGTCGACGGCGGGGTCGACCTGCACGGTGAACGAGCGGATGACGCCGTCGGCGACGAGCCGGTCGACGCGCCGCTTCACGGCTGAGGCGGAGAGCCCGACGACGTCGCCGATGTCCCCGTACCCGGCGCGGGCGTTCTGCCGCAGCTGGTCGATGATGCGGTAGTCGATGGCGTCCACACCCGTGAGCGTAGTCCTCGAGGCGGGCTCGCCGATTGGCGCCTGATGTCAGGTAAGGCTAGCCTTACCTACTATGCGTTCCGCCTCGATCTCGTTCACCGCTCTCGCCGCCGTCGCCCTGCTGCTCTCGGGCTGCGCCGCCCCGGCCCCCGCCGAGACTGACGCCCCGAGCCAGACGGTTGCCGACGGCGCCTTCACGCTCTACTCGGGCCGGGACGAAGAGCTCGTGCAGCCGCTCATCGACCAGTTCACCGAGGAGACCGGCATCGTCGTCGAGGTGCGCTACGGCAACACCGCCGAGCTCGGTGCCCTGCTGCTCGAGGAGGGCGACGCGAGCCCCGCCGACGTCTTCCTCTCGCAGGATGCCGGCGCGCTCGGCGCCCTCAGCCAGGCCGGGCTCTTCGCCACCCTTCCCGCCGACGTCACCGACGCGGTGCCGGCCGGCTTCACCTCGACCGACGGAAGCTGGGTCGGTGTCACCGGTCGTGCCCGCGTCGTCGTCTACGACGGCGAGCGGCTCACCGCCGACGAGCTGCCCGACACCATCGACGGCTACGTCACCGACGAGTGGAACGGCCGCCTGGCCGTCGCCCCCACCAACGCGAGCTTCCAGTCGTTCGTCACCGCGCTGCGCGTGCTCGAGGGCGAGGACGCCGCCGCCGAGTGGGTGCAGGCTCTCGCCGGCAACAGCCCGCAGCTCTTCGAGGGCAACACGCCGATCCTCACCGCGGTCAACGACGGGGTCGTCGAGGCCGGGCTCATCAATCACTACTACTGGTTCCGCGCGGCCAGCGAGGTCGGGCCGGAGAACATGCGCGCCCAGCTGAAGTACCTGACCGCGGGGGATGCGGGCTCGATCGTCAACGTGACGGGAGCGGGCATCCTGGCCGGGTCGGAGACCGACGCCGACGCCCTCGAGTTCGTGCGCTACCTCGTGTCGGAGGCTGCCCAGACCTACTTCGTCGAGCAGACCTTCGAGTACCCGCTCGTGCCGGGCATCGCGGCGCCCGAGGGCCTCCCGACTCTCGAGAGCCTGCTCAACCCCGAGCTCGACCTCAGCGACCTCGACGACCTCGCGACGACGCAGCAGCTGCTCGCTGACGCGGGGCTGATCTAGGCGCGCACCGAGCCGGACCCTTCGTCCCTGCCGCCTCCCGGCCGCGCCGTGATGCACTAGAGCCATGACGATCGCGCCGCCGTCGCCGGCCACGATGCCGACGCCCGTTCCGGATGCCCGGGGCCCCGTGGTCGTGCCTTCGCGCCGCGCGCCGCTGGCCCTGGTACTCGCCGCGAGCGTCGCCGCGGCCGCCGCGGCCATCCCGCTCGTGTACCTGGTCGTCCGCGCGGCCGAGGCCGGACTGCCGACCGTCATCGAGACGCTCAGCCGCGGCCGGGTGCTCGAGTACGCCGCGAACTCGCTCGCGCTCGCCGCGGCGACCACGGTCACCGCGCTCGTGCTCGGCACCGCGGTCGCCGTGGTGCTCACCCGCGTGCGGGTGCCGTTCGCGCGCAGCTGGCTGCTGATCTCGGCCTTGCCGCTCGCGGTGCCGTCGTACCTCGCCGGGTACGGCTGGCTCGTGCTCGCCCCAAGCATCAACGGTTTCGTGCCGAGCTGGCTGCTGCTCACGGCCGTCACGGTTCCGTACGTGACGCTGCCGGTGGCGGCGGCCCTGCGCGGAGCATCCGGAGACCTCGAAGGCGTCGCCCGCACGCTGGGGCGGGGGCCGCTGCGGGCGTTCCTCGTCGCGACCTGGCCGACCGCGCGGCCGGCCGCGATCGCGGGCTCGCTGCTCGTCGCGCTGTACGCGCTTAGCGACTTCGGGCTCGTCGCGATGATGCGGTACCCGACCCTCACCTGGGGCATCAACGCCGCCTATTCGGCGAGCTTCGACCGCGCCCAGGCGGCGACGCTCGCGCTGCTGCTCGTCGTGCTCGCCCTCGTCGTCGTCGCGGGCGAGCGGGCCGCGCGCCGCCAGTTGCCGCGCGCGGCCGCTCGCGCCGTCGCGCCCCGACCCGTCGGCCGCGGGATGCTCCTCTCCCTGCTGCCCGTCGTCGCGGCCGCGCCCCTCATCGGTGTCGCGGTTCCCCTGCTGGGCCTGCTGCTGCGCCTGCTCGACGCGACCACGCTGCGCGAGATCGACGTGCCCCGACTGCTTGAGGCCGTCGGCGCCACGGTGGGAGTCGCGGCCGCGGCGGCGGTGCTGGCCCTCGTGCTCGCGCTGCCGATCGCGGCGCTCGCCGCCCGCTATCGCGGCCAGCTCGTCACCGCGATCGAGTCGGTGGGCTATCTCGGGCACGCGCTGCCCGGTATCGTCGTCGGCCTCTCGCTCGTGTTCTTCGCCCTCGCGGTCGTGCCGGCGCTGTACCAGAGCCTCGCCGTGCTGGTCTTCGCCTACGCGGTGCTGTTCATGCCGAAGGCGATCGGCACCGTGCGGGCGGGGCTCGGTGACGTGCCGCCGCGGCTCGTCTCAGTCGCCCGCACGCTCGGGATGTCACCGCTCCAGGCGTGGTGGCGCGTGACGGTGCCGCTCGCGCTGCCGAGCCTCGGGGTCGGCGCCCTGCTGGTGGCCATCGCGACCATGAAAGAATTGCCGGCGACGCTGCTGCTGCGCCCGACCGGGGTGCAGACGCTCGCGACCGAGCTGTGGAACCGCACGGTGGTGTTCGAGTTCGGCGCCGCGGCCCCCTACGCGGCGCTGCTCGTGCTGATCGCCGCTGTTCCGGCCATGGTGCTCTCGGGTGTGCGCAGCGCGGCCAAGGAGGAGTTGTGAGCGACCTCGTCGTCGAGCACGTCAGCGTCACCCACGGGTCGACGCTGGCGGTCCACGACGTCTCGCTGAGCATCCGCAGCGGTGAGCTCGTCGCCGTGCTGGGACCGTCGGGATGCGGAAAGACCACGCTGCTGCTCGCCATCGCCGGGCTGCTGCCCGTGCGGGACGGGCGGATCACCGTCGGCGGCCGCGAGCTGTCGCGCGCGGGCCGCACGGTCGCGCCCGAGAAGCGCGGCGTCGGCTGGGTGCCGCAGGAGGCCTCGCTCTTCCCCCACCTGTCGGTCGGCGACAACATCGGCTTCGCCGTGCCCGGCGGTCGCGCGGCCGCCCGCGCGGCCCGCATCGCCGAGCTCGCCGAGCTCGTCGGCCTCGGCGACCTCACCAACCGCGCCCCCAATCAGCTCTCGGGCGGCCAGGCCCAGCGCGTGGCGCTCGCGCGCGCCCTCGCCCCGCGGCCCGAGCTGCTGCTGCTCGACGAGCCCTTCGCCGCCCTCGACACCCAGCTGCGCACCGGCCTGCGCCGAGAGGTCGCCGAGCTGCTGCGCGACCAGGGCACGACCTCGATCCTCGTCACCCACGACCAGGAGGAAGCGCTGACACTCGCCGACCGCGTCGCGGTGTTGCATAACGGTCGCCTCGCACAGTTCGGAACGCCCGAGGAGATCTACCAGCAGCCCGCCAGCGACTGGGTCGCGTCGTTCGTCGGCGACGTCGTCGAGCTCGCGGGCACCTGGCGCGCGGGCCGCGTGCTGTGCGCGCTCGGCTCGGTCGAGGCGACCGCCGTCGGATTCGCGCCTTCCGACGGCGACACCGTGCGGCTCATGCTGCGACCCGAGTGGATCGTGCCCCGGCCCGACCTGCTCGCCCACGCGGCCGCCGGCGCCGACGCGCGCGTCGCGGCGATCTCGTACGCCGGGCATGACGCGATGATCACCGCCGACCTCGTCGACGGGCCCTCGGTGCTCATGCGCATGGCCGCCGTCGAGCTGCCCGAGGTCGGCGACGATCTGCGGCTCGCCGTGCAGCGCCCCGGCCTGGCGTTCGCCGCCGCCTGACGCCCGCGAGCCCCTACCGTTCGGCGGCCGACCCGCGCGACTAGGCTCGCGGCATGAGCAGCAACCCCGCCGAACTGCGCGCCCGCGCCGCCGTGCTCGACGCCGCCGACCCGCTCGCGGCGTACACGGCGCACTTCGTGCCGGGCGACGATCTCGTCGCCTACCTCGACGGCAACTCGCTCGGGCGCCCGGTGGCGAGCGTGCCCGCCGCCCTCGACGCCTTTGTGCGCACGGAGTGGGCCGGGCGGCTCATCCGCGGCTGGGACGAGCTGTGGCTCACCCGCCCGCGCGAGCTGGGCGACCGCATCGGGGCGGCGTGCCTCGGCGCCGCATCCGGCCAGACAGTCGTCGCCGACTCGACGACGGTGCTCATCTTCAAGCTGCTGCGCGCCGCGATCGCCGACCAGCAGGCCGCCGACGCGCGCTCAACCGGCACAGCGCGCGACGAGCTCGTCGTGCTCGCCGACGAGTTCCCCACCGACCGGTACATCGTCGAGCGCCTGGCCGTCGACCACGGGTTGACGGTGCGGTGGGTGGATGCTCCGCTCGACGCCGGCATCACCCCCGAGCTCGCCGCCGCGGTCGTGGGCCCGCGCACCATCGCCGCGCTCTTCAGCGGGGTCGCCTACCGCAGCGCCTGGTGGGCCGACATGGCTGAGGTGACCCGCGTGGTGCGGGCGAAAAACGCGCGGGTGGTGTGGGACTGCTCGCACGCCGTCGGGTCCGTCCCCCTCGAGTTCGACGCCTGGGGCGTGGACTACGCCGTCGGCTGCTCGTACAAGTACCTGAACGGCGGCCCGGGTGCTCCGGCCTGGGCATACGTCGCCGAGCGGCACCACGCATCGCTGCGCAACCCGATTCCCGGCTGGCTCGGGGCGGCCGCGCCGTTCTCGATGACCGAGGGCTACAGCCCCGCGGCCGGTGTCGGCTCGCTCGTGAGCGGCACCCCGCCGATCCTCAACATGGTGGCGCTCACCGAGATGGTGAGTCTCATCGAGGCCGCGGGCATGGCGGCGATCCGCGAGAAGTCGGTCGCGTTGACGAGCTACGCGATCGAGCTCGTCGACGCGCTCATCCCGGCAGCGACGGTGAGCACCCCGCGAGACACCGCTCGCCGCGGCAGCCACCTCACGATCGACCACCCGAACTCGGCGGTCGCCGTGCAGCGGCTATGGGCGCAGGGGGTCATCCCCGACTTCCGGCACCCGAGCGGGGTGCGCATCGGCCTCTCGCCGCTCAGCACGAGCTTCGCCGAGGTCGAGCGGGGCATCCGGGCGCTCGCCGACGCCCTGAGCTAGCGGCGCCGATCCGAACGCCGCCCGCGACCGCGCGATAGCGCCCCCGGCGAGCGCGACGGCGCTAGCGGCTCAGCGTCGCGAACTTCCGCATCGACAGCGGCACGAACACGAGCAGCAGCACGACCACACCGATGAGCACGGTCGCGATCGGGTTCTGCGCGGTCCACGCGTCGCCGACGGGCGTGCCGGGCGGCACGTTGCCGAACAGCTCGCGGGCCGACTGCACGAGCGCCGAGACGGGGTTCCACTCGGCGAACACGCGCAGCGGCGTCGGCAGGTTCTCGCTCGGCACGAACGCGTTCGAGATGAACGTGAGCGGGAAGAGGATCAGGAAGGAGGCGTTGTTGATGATTTCCGGGCTCTTCACCGCCATGCCGAGGAACGCCATGACCCACGAGAACGCGTAGGCGAACAGCAGCAGCAGCCCGACCCCGGCGAGGAACTCGAGGAACGACGAGTTGACCCGCCAGCCGACGAGCCAGCCGGTGAGCATCATGACGATCATCGACAGGGCGTTGATGACGAGGTCGCCGTTGGTGCGGCCGACGAGCACCGCGGCGCCGCTCATCGGCAGCGTGCGGAAGCGGTCGATGATGCCGTCTTTCAGGTCTTGCGCCATCGCGGAGCCCGAGTAGGTCGAGCCGAACACGACGGTCTGCGCGAAGATGCCCGCCATGAGGAACGACGTGTAGCCGTCGCCGGGGATGTCGATCGCGGCGCCGAACACGTAGGTGAACAGCAGCACGAACATGATCGGCTGGATCAAGCTGAACAGCAGGATCTCGGGCACGCGGATGATCTTCATCAGGTTGCGCCACGTCGTGACCCACCCGTCGCTGAGGAACCGGCTGACGGCGCTGCCGGGCACCGGCGTCAGGGTTCCGGATGCGGAGCTCACGCCCGCCGCCGCATTGGTCGTGGCGCTCATGCTGCGTCCTCCGTCGTCTCATCGGTCTCGTCGGCCGTGTGGCCGGTCAGCTGCAGGAACACGTCGTCGAGCGTCGGCCGCCGCATGCCGGCGTCGTGCAGGGCGATGCCCGCGGCCGAGGCGGCGGCGACGATCGCGGCGAGGGCGGCGGGCCCGTCGTCGACCGGAACGACCCAGGTGCGCCCGCCCGTGACGACGGGGTCGCCGTGCCCGTGCTGGGCGAGGATCGTGCGCACCGCATCCCCGTCGGATTCGTCGACGACGGTGAGGGCGACCCGCTGCCCGCCGACCGAGGCCTTGAGCTCGTCGGCTGTTCCCTTCGCGATGACCCGGCCGTTGTCGATGACCGAGATGGAGTCGGCGAGGCGGTCGGCCTCTTCGAGGTACTGGGTGGTGAGCAGCACCGTGGTGCCGTCGGAGACGAGGGACTCGATGACGTCCCACAGGCCGATGCGGCTGCGCGGGTCGAGGCCAGTCGTGGGTTCGTCGAGGAAGAGCACCGGCGGCTTGATGACGAGCGCGCCGGCGAGGTCGATGCGCCGGCGCATGCCGCCCGAGTAGCCCTTGACCGGACGGTTCTGCGCCTCGGTCAGGTCGAACAGCTCGATGAGCTCGGAGGCCCGCTGGCGCGCGAACTTCGACCCCAGGTGGTAGAGCTTGCCGACCATCATGAGGTTCTCGAAGCCGGTGAGGTTCTCGTCGACCGCGGCGTACTGGCCGCTCGCGCCGATCATGCGGCGGATCGCCTGCGGGTCGTCGAGCACGTCAACGCCGTTGATGACGGCCGAGCCCGCATCGGGTTGGATGAGCGTGGTGAGCACCTTCACGGTCGTGGTCTTGCCGGCGCCGTTGGGGCCGAGCAGCGCCGCGACGGTGCCCTGCGGCACCTCGAGGTCGAGCCCGTCGAGGGCGCGCACGACGGGCGCACCCTTCGGGGTGTAGGTCTTGACGAGCCCGTGGGCTTCGATGAATGGCATGCGCGGATGCTACTCCCGGCCGGTGACGCTGATGTGTCCCGTTCGCCGAACGCGAAGATCGCGCGAGTAGCGTGGGGGCATGGTGAGCGTGCTGACTGCTGACCTGCTCGCGCGCGTGCGCGAGCGGGCCGCCGACCACGACGCCGCGAACAGCTTCTTCAGCGACGATCTGGACGAGCTGCGGGCAGCGGGCTATCTGCGCCCGCGCGGCCTCGGCGCCGCATCCGCCGACCAGCGGCTACTGGCCGCCCACGCGCCGGCCACCGCGCTGGGGCTCACCATGCACCTCGTGTGGGTTGGCGTCGCGCGCGACCTGCTCGCCGCGGGCGACGCGAGCCTGCAGTGGGTGCTCGACGATGCCGAGCGCGGCGAGCTGTTCGCCTTCGCCATCAGCGAGGCGGGCAACGACCGTGTGATGAGCGACTCGCTGACCCGGGTCGACCGGGTCGCCCTCGACGACGGCACCGAGGGCTGGGCCTTCACGGGCACCAAGATCTTCACGACCCTCTCGCCCGCGTGGACGCGCCTCGGCGTGCTCGGGCGCCACGACCCGGGCCCCGACCCCGACTCCGGCCACCGCGGCGAGGGCGGCGAGCCCCGCATCGTGCACGGCTTCCTGACGCGCGAGGCGGGCGGCGAGACCCCCGGCGTGACCATCACCCCCGACTGGAACACTCTCGGCATGCGCGCCACGCAGAGCCACACCACCCGGCTCGAGGCGGCTGTGGTGCGCGACGAGCACGTGGCGCGCATCCTGCCGGTCGGCCCGAGCGGCGACCCGTACACGCTCGCGATCTCCGCCAACTTCCACACGCTCATCGCGAGCGTCTACGCCGGCATCGCCGACCGGGCGCTCGCGCTCGCCGTCGAGAGCGCGCACCGCCGCACGAGCCTGAAGAACGACGGAGCCCCGCAGGCGCACGACCCCGACATCCGCTGGCGGCTGGCGGATGCGGCGCTCTCGCTCGATGCCCTCGCGCCGCAGCTCGCCGCCGTCGTGCACGATCGCGACCACGGCGTCGACCGGGGCGCGCGGTGGCACCGCGACCTGGCGGGGCTCAAGCACCGCGCGGTCGAGACGGCGCGGCACGTCGTCGACCAGGCGATGCGCGTGGCGGGCGGTGGCGCCTACCGCGCCACCAGCGAGCTGAGCCGGCTGCAGCGCGATGTGCTCGCGGGCATCTATCACCCGAGCGACACCGAGGCCGTGCACGCGACCGTCGCCGCCGACCTGCTCGGGCCGCTGCCGTGAGCGACCC
>JAIXXG010000018.1 GCA_027490915.1 Microbacteriaceae bacterium | reverse complement strand
ACAGACTAGACACGAGATTCGCGCCGTGTCAACCGCTGCGGGCAACCGGAGGCCGCGCGCCCGTGGCTACACTGAGCGCGTGACCGACACCGCCCCCCGTCGCAAGCGCGCGACGATCTTCGACGTCGCGGCAGAGGCGGGCGTGTCGCGGGGCACCGTCTCGCGGGTGCTCAACGGCGAGCCCTACGTGTCGGCCGCGGCGCGCGAGGCGATCGAGGCGGCGATCGCCAAGGTCGGCTACGTGCGCAACACGGCCGCTCGCAACCTCGCCACGCAGTCCTCCGGGGCGATCGCGCTCATCGTGCACGAGCCCGACTCGGTCTTCATCGACGACCCCAACATCGGGGCGATCCTGCTCGGGGCCAACGCGGCGCTCTCGGCCTCCGACTACCAGCTGGTGTCGCTGCTGATCGACGATGAGCGCGACTCCCGCCGCGTGACGGAGTACCTCGGGGGCGGGTTCGTCGACGGCGCGATCATCGTCTCCGCCCGCGAGGGCGACCCCATCTCGCAGGCCATCGCCGATCTGCGGCTGCCCGCCGTCATGATCGGACGCCCCGACAACCAGCCCCAGCTGCCCTGGGTCGGCATCGACAACCGCGGTGCGGCCCGGCAGATCGTCGAGCGACTGCGCGCGACCGGTCGGCAGCGCATCGGGATGATCGCCGCGGGTCTCGACCGCGACTCCGGCCGCGATCGCCTCGCGGGCTTCCAGGATGCCCTGGGCGAGCTGTTCGACCCGGCACTGGTCTCGCGTCAGCCGTTCTACACCTACGCCGCGGGTGTTGCGGGCATGGCCGAGCTGCTGCGGGCCGACCCCGCGCTCGACGGCGTGTTCGCCGCGTCGGACGCGGTCGCCGCCGGCGCGCTCGAGACCCTGCGGGGCGCCCAGCGCCGGGTTCCGGACGACATCGGGCTGGTCGGCTTCGACGACAGCACCTGGGCGGTGCGGGCGCAGCCCACGCTGTCGACCGTGCGGCAGCCCGCCGGCCAGCTCGGCGCGCGTGCGGCCGAGCTCGTGCTCGAGCAGGTGCGCACCGGCGCACGGCCGACGGCTGGAGCACTTCTCGCCACCGAAGTGGTGTGGCGCGACTCCGCATGAGGGCGGCGCGCGGCATCGCCGCGGCGTCGGTGGTGCTGCTCGTCGTCGGGCTGGGCGGCTACACGGTCGCGGCGGCTCTCGCCCCCATCGCGGCCGTCGAACCGCAGCCGCAGCCGCTGCCGGCGGTCTCGACGCCACCGGCGACCGTCGACCTGCCGGGCTACGGCGCCTGGGCGGTCGCCGCGGCCGATGATCGGCAGATCTATGCAGGGAGACGGCTCGACGAGCAGCTGCCCATGGCCTCGATCGCCAAGGTCGTCACGGCGCTCGTCGTGCTCGAGGAGCACCCGATCGAGGGCGACAGCGAGGGCGCCGCGATCACCCTGACGGTAGCCGACAGCCGCCTGCCCGCGCGCTATGCCGCCATCAACGGCACCGTGGCACCCGCACCGGCCGGACTCGTCGTCAGCCAGCGGGCCATGATCGAGCTGATGATGGTGCACTCGGCCAACAACTACGCCGAGACCCTCGCCGTCTGGGCCTTCGGATCGGAGGCCGCGTACCTCGAGGCGGCGCGCGCCTGGCTCGCTGAGCAGGGGATGCCCGGGGCGACGATCGCCGACACCACCGGCTTCTCGCCGCAGAACCGGGCAAGCGTGCGCGAGCTCGTGACGCTCGCCCGGCTCGCGGCCGCGCATCCCGTCGTCGCGGCGGCATCGGCCCTGCCGCGCGTGACCGTGCCCGGCGTGGGCTCGTACGAGAACCGCAACGCGGCGCTCGGTCGCGCCGGTGTCGACGGGCTCAAGACTGGCACCCTGCGCGTGATCGGATCGAATCTGCTGTTCTCGGCCGACCTCGTCATCGGAGACCGGACGGTGCCGGTCGTCGGAGCCGCTGTCGGGGCCCCGGACCAGGAGACGATCGCGGACGACCTCGAGCAGCTGCTGGCGAGCCTCACCGATGACTTCCGCACGATCACCATCGGCGAGGCGGGACAGGTGGTGGCCACGTACGTCGCGCCGTGGGGCGACACGGCGACGCTGCGGGTGGTGGATGCCGTCGACGACACGGTGTGGGGGCCGGTGCGATCCGTCGCGCTCGTCGACCTGCCCGTCGTGCAGCCGGGCGTCGAGCCGCCCCGCCCACCCGCGCTGCTCGTGCGCTACGGCGACCGCGAGGTGCGGCTGGCTCTGGAGTGGGACGGCACGATCGAGGGCCCGCCGCTTGGCTGGCGACTGCGGCACCCGTTCGAGTCGGCGCTCGGCGACTGACGCGTTCAGCCGCCGTGGGGCGGGAGGGTCGGTCGCTTCGGGGTGACCGTGTCGCCGGAGGACTGGTGGCGGATGCGCCGCACGACCCAGGGCACGAGGTACTCGCGCGCCCAGCCCATGTCGTCGACGCGCGCCGCACGCCACGACCGCGCCGGCAGTGGTTCGGGGTGCAGCGGCTCGAGATCGTGATCGACCCCGAGCGCGGCAAGCACCGCGATCGCGATCGTGTGATGCCCGAGCGGCGAGAAGTGCAGCCGGTCGGGGGCCCACATCTGAGGGTCTT
>JAIXXG010000050.1 GCA_027490915.1 Microbacteriaceae bacterium | reverse complement strand
CGACGCCGAGCTCTGCTGCGTCGTCTCCGTCATGCGCGCCTCCACCCCGATTCTACGGGCAGGTCGCTCTGCGACCGTCCGCCACGGGATGCCCGCACGCCGCGGCCGGTGGCCCGACTCAGCGCACCGCGCCCGACTCGGGCCGTGCGACCCGCGGCCGCGCCCCCTGCTTCTTGACCTCGGGCTCGTTCTGCCGCAGGTGCACGTACAGCGGCGCCGCGAGGAAGATCGACGAGTAGGTGCCGACGATCGTTCCGACTGTCAGGGCGAGGGCGATATCGCGCAGGGTGCCCGCGCCGAGCAGCAGCGAGCCGATGAACAGGATCGACGCCGTCGGGAGCACCGCGACGATCGAGGTGTTGATCGACCGCACGAGCGTCTGGTTGACCGCGAGGTTGACCGACTGCGCGAAGGTTCGACGCGACTCCACACCGTCTTCGCTCGTGTTCTCGCGCACCTTGTCGAACACGACGACGGTGTCGTACAGCGAGTAACCGAGGATCGTCAGGAAGCCGATGACCGCGGCCGGGGTGATCTCGAGGCCGAAGACGCCGTACACGCCCGCCGTGATCACGAGGTCGTGGAACAGTGCGATGACCGCGGCCAGGGACATCTTCCAGGTGCGGAAGTAGATGGCCAGCACGAGGCTCGCGAGCAGGAGGAACACGACGAGGGCGATGATCGCCTGCCGCGTGATGTCGGCACCCCAGGTCGCGCCGATGAACGACGAGCTGACATCGGCCACGTCGACGCCGTAGGCCTCCGCGAGGGCAGCGCGCACCTCCTCCGTCTCGGCCGGGGTCAGCTGCTCGGTCTGAACGCGCACCGAGTCGCCGCCGACGATCGAGGTGCGCGGGTTGGCGCCCGAGACGACCGAGGCGACCGCGTCGTCGGCGATCGCCGTCGCAGCGGCGGTGCCCTGCTCGACCGCGCTCGTGCTTTGCACCCGGAACTCCGAGCCGCCCCGGAACTCGATGCCGAAGACGAAACCGCCGCGGAGGGCGGTGAGGCCGATCGCGAGCACCACGAAGACCGCGGCGATCGCGTACCAGAGATTGCGGCGCCCGACGAAGTCGAACGAGCGCTCGCCGGTGTAGAGGTCGTTGCCGAACCGCGTGAGCCTGCTCATCGGGCGTCCTTCCCTTCTCCGGCCGCTTCAGCGGCCTTGCGCTCGGCGATCGTCTGCCGGCGCTGCGCCTCGCGGCTGCTGCTGGCGACCTTGGTGCTCGTCACCCCGACGGGCGCGCGGAACTGCGCGCGACCGCGGTACACGGCACCGAGCGCCTTGGGGTCGAGGCCACTGAGCGGGTGCCCGCCGCCGAAGAACCGGGTGCGCCCGAGCAGCTGCATCATCGGGTGCGTGAACAGCGCCACGACGATGATGTCGACGATGGTCGTGATGCCGAGCGTGAACGCGAAGCCGCGCACGTTGCCGACGGCCAGCACGAAGAGCACGATCGCGGCAAGGAAGTTGATCACATCGCTGATGAGGATCGTGCGCCAGGCGCGCTTCCAGCCCGCCTCGACGGCCCCGTCGACACTGCGTCCGTCGCGCAGCTCGTCGCGGATGCGCTCGAAGTACACGATAAACGAGTCGGCGATGACGCCGATCGAGATCACGAGTCCTGCGACACCCGCCAACGACAGTCGGAAGCCCTGCTGGTTGGAGAGGTAGGTGATGATCAGGTAGGTCAGCACGGCCGCCACGATCAGGGATGCGAGCACGACGCCGCCGAGCGCGCGGTACTGCACGAACGCGTAGAGGCCGACCAGGATCAGACCGATGATGCCGGCGATGATGCCGCTCTGCAGCTGCGAGACACCGAGCGTCGCGCTGATGTTCTCGCTCGACTGGATCTCGAAGCCGATCGGCAGCGCGCCGAACTTGAGCTGATCGGCGAGCGTGAGCGCCGACTCCTCGGTGAAGTTGCCGCTGATCTGCGGGCGGCCGTCGGTGATCGCGCTGATCGTGCGCGGCGCGCTGATGACGCTGCCGTCGAGCACGATCGCAAACTGGTTCTGCACCCCGGAGAGGGCCACGAGGCGCTCGGTGACGGCGCGGAACTGGGCGGTGCCCTCGGCGTCGAACTCCATGAAGACGCCCCACTCGTTCGTGGTGACGCCCGTCGACGACGTGATGAGCCCGGCCCGGGCGTCGGCGATGCGC
The DNA here is from genome assembly GCA_027490915.1 of Microbacteriaceae bacterium. Taxonomy (GTDB): domain Bacteria; phylum Actinomycetota; class Actinomycetes; order Actinomycetales; family Microbacteriaceae; genus Microcella. Next base: position 13,855 of record JAIXXG010000050.1, on the reverse strand, counting down.
TCGCCGGCGACCTCCACCGGCCCGAGGATGTACTTGATCGAGCCGTCCTGCTCGCAGGTGATGAGCGGCTCGTCCGAGGGCGCGACGTTCGCCCCGACCTGCGCGAGGGTGGCGCAGTCGAAGCTGTCGAACTGCTCCTGCAGCTCGGGGGTGATCCACGCCAGGTCGCTCGCGTCGGTCGGCGACGCCGTCGGCGACGGCGCGGCGCTCGGGTCGGTCGGGGCCTCCGCGCTCGGCGATGCCGACGGGTCGGTTCCGGACTCCTCGGCCCCCTCCTCGCCGATCGTCGAGGCCGAGGGCAGGTCGGCGGCGAGCACCGGGCGGAACTCGAGCTTCGCCGAGCTGGAGATGCGCTCGCGCGTGGCCTCGTCGGGCTCGCCGGGGATCGACACCACGATGTTCTGGTTGCCCTGGGTGTTGATCTCGGCCTCGCTCACGCCCGACGCGTCGACGCGCTGGCGGATGATCGCGACCGCGCGCTCGAGCTGCTCGGGCGTCACCGACTCGCCGCTCGACAGCTGCGGGCTCAGCGTGATCTGCGTGCCGCCCTCAAGGTCGAGGGCGAGCTTGGGCGTCCACTGGCCGTTGTTGAACAGCACGCTCGCGCCGTTCGCCGCGATGAGCGCGATGATGATGACGAGCAGCCAGACGAGGGAGCGAATGGCCTTGCGCTCAGGGGTGCTTCTGACCACCTCAGGAACTCATTTCTGCCGGGGCGGGGCGGGCACGCCGCTCAGGCGGCGCGCCGACGGGGGTGGAGGAGCGTCAGCTCTCGGTCTTCTTGCCGCGCTTCGGCTTGTCGGCCGGGGCGTCGAGGCTCGAGGTGTTGAGCTGCGGCTCGTCGGGGGCGTCGGCCGACTCCTCCGCGACGTCGTCGGCGACGGGCTCGTCCTCGATCACGCGGGCGAGGGTCTGGCGGTGCACCCGCACGGTGCTGCCCGGGCTCGTCTCGATGGTCGCGACGTTGTTCTCCTCGTCGAGCTCGACGAGGGTGCCGAAGAGGCCGAAGTTGGTCATGACCTCGGCACCGGGCACCATCTTGACCTGCAGCAGCTCCATCTCCTGCTTGCGCTTCCGCGAGTTGCGGAACATGAAGAAGATGAGCAGGGCGAGCACGCCCAGCATGACGATGGTCAACGGATCCATGGGGATTGCCTTTCGGAACGCTCGGGGGCGCGGCGCGCAGGTCAGCGCCGACCGGCGCGCGGATGCTGCGCCGAGGGCCAGCGACAACTATAGGTCATCCGCCACGGTGGGCCGGGGCTCGAGGCCGAGGTGCTGCCAGGCGCGGGCTGTGGCCACCCGGCCACGGGGCGTGCGCGACAGCAGCCCGGTTCGCACGAGGAAGGGCTCGACGACCGACTCGATCGTCTCCGCCTCCTCTCCTACCGACACGGCGAGGGTCGAGAGACCGACCGGCCCGCCGTCGAAGCGCTCGACGACCGCGGAGAGCACAGCGCGGTCGAGCCGATCGAGACCGTGCTCGTCGACGTCGTAGAGCTCGAGCGCTGCCCGCACGGCATCGCGGTCAGCCACTCCTCCGTGGACCAGGGCGTAGTCGCGCACGCGACGCAGCAGGCGGTTGGCGATGCGCGGTGTTCCCCGCGAGCGGCGGGCGATCTCACCGAGTGCGTCGTCGTCGATCTCGAGCGTGAGCAGGCGCGCCGCGCGCACGAGCACCTGCTGCAGCTCGTCGGGCTCGTAGAACTCGAGGTGCGCGGTGAACCCGAACCGGTCGCGCAGCGGGTTGGGCAGGAGGCCCGAGCGGGTCGTGGCCCCGACCAGCGTGAACGGTGCGAGCTCGAGCGGGATGCTCGTCGCGCCGGCGCCCTTGCCCACCATGATGTCGACGCGGAAGTCCTCCATCGCGAGGTAGAGCATCTCCTCCGCCGAGCGCGCCATGCGGTGGATCTCATCGATGAACAGCACCTCACCGGGCACGAGCGATGACAGCACGGCTGCCAGGTCTCCCGCGTGCTGGATCGCGGGCCCGCTCGTCATGCGCAGCGGTCGCGCACCCTCGTGGGCGACGATGAGGGCGAGCGTGGTCTTGCCGAGACCGGGCGGGCCGGCGAGCAGGATGTGGTCGGGCGTGCGGCTCTGCAACGCCGCGGCCTCGAGGAGCAGCTGAAGCTGCCGTCGCACCTTGTGCTGGCCGACGAACTCGCGGAGGCTGTGCGGCCGCAGGGCGCCCTCGAAGGCGAGCTCCGCCTCCGATTCGGGAACGGCGCGCCGGACGTCGTCGCTCACGCCCGCTCCCCTCCGTCGGTGCGGCGGGCGGGTCCGAGGATGCCCAACGCACGCCGCAGCAGCACCGGCAGCCCGGCGCTCGCGGCGTCGGGGTCGCTCTCGACCACGGAGCGCGCGGCCTCGAGCGCGGTGCGCTCGGGCCACCCGAGCCCGGTCAGCGCGGCGACGAGCGCGGTGACGGTCGCCGCGGCCGAGGGCTCGACGGACTGCTCGGAGGCTGCAGCCGCACCGGCGGCGGGGGCGACGAGCTTGCCGGCGAGGGAGACGACGATGAGCTTCGCGGTCTTCGGCCCGATGCCCGAGACGGCCCGGAACGGCGCGTCGTCGTCGTCCGCGATGGCCTGCGCAATGCGCTCGGGCGTCATCGCGCCGAGCACGCCGAGAGCCGACTTGGGCCCCACGCCCGACACGGTGCGCAGCAGGTCGAACAGCGCGAGCTCGATCTCGTCGGCGAACCCGAACAGGCTCATGTCGTCCTCGCGCACGACGAGCGCGGTATGCACGAGAGCGGTGTCGCCGAGGCGCAGAGCGCGGGCGTGCCGCTCGGTGAGCGTGACCGCGTACCCGACGCCGCCGACGTCGATGACGGCCCGGCCGCCGCTGAGGGCGACGACGGCTCCTCGAAGGCTCGCGATCACCTGTCGAGCCTACGGGCGCGGGCCGTCTTCTCCGCCGCGCGCCACGCCTCCTGGGCGGGCGTCGCGGCCGCGTCGAGCGGAGACGCCGCACCCGTCGCGGGAGACCCCCGCCAGCCATGGCAGATGGCCAGTGCCAGGGCATCGGCCGCGTCGGCGGGCCGGGGCGGAGCATCCAGGCGCAGGATGCGCTGCACCATCGCGGCGACCTGCCGCTTGTCGGCACCGCCGTGCCCCGTGACCGCGGCCTTCACCTCGGTCGGCGTGTGCAGGGCGACGGCGAGGCCCCGCGCCGCCGCCGCGCGCAGCACGAGTCCGCTCGCCTGGGCCGTTCCCATGACGGTGCGCACGTTGTGCTGGGCGAAGACGCGCTCGAGCGCGACGGCGTCGGGGCGGTGGGTGTCGAGCAGCTGCTCGATGCCGTCGCCGATCGCGAGCAGGCGACGCTCGAGGGCGAGGTCTGCCGCCGTCTCGATCACCGTCACGGCGACGAGGGTGGCGCGGCGGTCGCGCTCGATGTCGACGATGCCGACCCCGCACCGGGTGAGGCCGGGGTCGACGCCGAGCACCCGCAGCACGGTGCTACTCGTCGTCGGCGTCGAGCTCGGCGCGCACCGCGTCGCTCAGCGACACGTTGGTGTAGACGTTCTGCACGTCGTCGAGGTCATCCACGGCGTCGACGAGCTTGAAGAGCTTGCGAGCGGTCTCGGCGTCGGCGTCGATCTTCACGTTGGCGAGGAACTCCGCCTCCGCCGAGTCGTAGTCGAGACCGGCCTCCTGCAGCGCCGTGCGGGCCGCGATGAGCTGCGAGGGCTCGGTGACGACCTCGAAGCCGCCGCCCTGGTCGATGACCTCCTCGGCGCCCGCGTCGAGCACGGCAATGAGGATGTCGTCCTCGGTCACGCCATCGGTCTTCGTGATCGCGATCACGCCCTTGCGGCTGAAGTTGTAGGCGACGCTGCCCGGGTCGGCCATGGTGCCGCCGTTGCGCGACATGGCCGTGCGCACCTCGGCAGCGGCCCGGTTGCGGTTGTCGGTCAGGCACTCGATCAGCAGGGCGATGCCGCCGGGGCCGTAGCCCTCGTACATGATCGACTGGTAGTCGATCGACTCGCCCGTGAGGCCCGCGCCGCGCTTGACGGCGCGATCGATGTTGTCGTTCGGAACGCTCGTCTTCTTCGCCTTCTGGATGGCGTCAGCGAGCGTGGGGTTGCCGGCCGGGTCGGGGCCGCCGATCTTCGCGGCGACCTCGATGTTCTTGATGAGCTTGGCGAACGACTTCGCACGACGGGCGTCGATGACGGCCTTCTTGTGCTTGGTGGTCGCCCACTTGGAATGGCCGGACATGGGGCTCCTTGCGGGGTCGAGAACTGCCCTCCAGTTTAGGGCAGGGCGCTGGCGCGGATTCCGGCGCGGCGCAGCTCGACCTCGGCGAGCCGCCGCACGAGCACCGGGTCGTTGCTGCGCCAGACCGAGGCCGGGTCGGGATGCACGGCCACGAGCTCGCGCAGGGGCGCCCGCGAGAGTGCGCGCACCGCGAGCGTGTCCGCGGTCATCCCGGCGGCGATCATGCCGCGCAGCCGACGCGAGCGCACGGCGAAGCGGATGCGGGGCACGAGCCACACGAGCGTCAGCAGCGCCAGCGGCAGCAGCGCGATGAGCCACCCGGTCGTGGTGGCGACGAGCTCGACGAAGGCCTGCTGCTGCCGCCCGGCCTCGGCGACCGAGGCCCCCGCATCGGCGGCGAGGTCGAACGGCCCGCGGATGCCCTCGCCGATGAGCGGGATGCCGCCGAGCGACTCCGCCGCATCGGTCAGCCCCGACTGGAAGTCGAGGCCGGCGGCCTCGAGATCGCGCCCGAAGTCGCCGAGGGCGCGGATCGCCGCGGCGATGGATGCCGCGATCGTGATGACGAGCACCGCGACAACGATCGCGACGATGTCGGCGATGATCTGACGCGTGCGGGCGGCCGGGTAGTCGGAGTAGAGCACCATGGGCCCATCGTGCCACCCTCTGCGCGGCGCGCGATCAGGATGCGGCGTTCTCCGCCGCTGCGACGTGGGCCAGGAAGCGCTCGTGGAAGCGGGTCTCCCCCGCGACCTCCGGGTGGAACGCCGTGGCGAGCAGCCGACCCTGCTCCACGGCGACGATGCGCCCGTCGTCGAGCGCCGACAGCACCACGACGTCCGCGCCCGCGTCGACCACCACGGGCGCGCGGATGAACACCGCGTGCACCGGAGGATCGCCCAGTGCCGGGATCGACAGATCGGTCTCGAACGAGTCGAGCTGGTTGCCGAAGGCGTTGCGGCGCACGGTCACGTCGAGCCCGCCGAGAGTCAGCTGCCCGTCGATCGCGTCGAGCACGCGGTCGGAGAGCATGATCATGCCCGCGCACGTGCCGTAGACCGGCATGCCCGCCGCGATGCGCGCCCGCAGGGGTTCGCGCAGGCCGAACAGCCGGCTGAGCTTGTCCATGACGCTCGACTCGCCGCCGGGGATGACGAGCCCGCCCACATCGGCGAGCTGGTCGGGCGTGCGCACCTCGCGCACGTCGGCACCCAGCTCGCGCAGCACGGCGACGTGCTCGCGCACGTCGCCCTGGAGGGCGAAGACCCCGACGGGAGGGAGCGCGCTACCAGCCACGCTCGGCGAGACGGTGCGGCGCGGGCAGGTCGGCGACGTTGATGCCGACCATGGCCTCGCCGAGCCCGCGCGACGCCTCCGCGATGATGGCGGGGTCGTTGTAGCCCGCGGTGGCCTTGACGATCGCGGCGGCACGCGCGGCCGGGTTGCCCGACTTGAAGATGCCGGAACCGACGAAGACGCCGTCGGCCCCGAGCTGCATCATCAGCGCGGCGTCGGCGGGCGTCGCGACTCCCCCGGCGGTGAACAGCACCACCGGGAGCTTGCCGGTCTGCGCGACCTCGGCGACGAGCTCGTAGGGCGCCTGCAGCTCCTTGGCCGCGACGTACCACTCGTCGGGGGTCTTGGCCGAGAGAGCCCGGATCTCGCCGAGGATCGTGCGGATGTGCTTGGTCGCCTCGCTCACGTCACCGGTGCCGGCCTCGCCCTTCGAGCGGATCATCGCCGCGCCCTCGGTGATGCGGCGCAGGGCCTCGCCGAGGTTGGTGGCGCCGCACACGAACGGAACGGTGAAGGGCCACTTGTCGATGTGGTTGACGTAGTCGGCCGGGCTCAGCACCTCCGACTCGTCGATGTAGTCCACGCCGAGCGACTGGAGCACCTGGGCCTCGACGAAGTGGCCGATGCGGGCCTTCGCCATGACGGGGATCGACACCGCGGCGATGATCTCGTCGATGAGGTCGGGGTCGCTCATGCGGGCGACACCGCCCTGCGCGCGGATGTCGGCCGGGACGCGCTCGAGGGCCATGACGGCCACGGCGCCCGCGTCCTCCGCGATGCGCGCCTGCTCGGCGGTCACGACGTCCATGATCACGCCGCCCTTGAGCATCTCCGCGAGTCCGCGCTTGACGCGGCTCGTGCCCTGCACGCTCGTCGTCGTGGTCTCGGTCATGGTCTATCGGCCCTTTCTGGAGCACTGCGCGCGAGCGCGCGGAATGGTGGAGGTACGTTTGGCGGCGCGCGCCAGTCTACTGCCGCGCTACTGCCCGGAAGCTGAGGGCCAGGCGCGAGCGAGCTCCTCGCGCACATCGCCCAGCAGGCGCGGCATGGCCTTCGTGCCCGCGATGATCGGCATGAAGTTCGCGTCCGCCGACCAGCGCGGCACCACGTGCTGGTGCAGATGGCCCGCGATCCCGGCCCCCGCGATGCGCCCCTGGTTCATGCCGATGTTGAAACCGTCGCACCGGAGGGTCGAGCGCAGCACCCGCATCGCGGTCTGCGTGAGCGCCGCGATCTCGACCGCCTCCGCCTCGGTGGCCTCGTCATAGAGCGCAACATGCCGCACGGGGCACACCAGCAGATGCCCGCTGTTGTACGGGTAGAGGTTGAGCACGACGTAGGCGTGCTCGCCCCGTGCCACGATGAGCGCCTGGTCGTCGGGCAGCCCGGGGGCCCGGCAGAACGGGCACTCGTCGGTGCTCTCCTGCACGTGGTGCGACTCGATGTACGCCATGCGGTGCGGCGTCCACAGCCGGGCGTAGCCGTCGGGCTCGGCGGCGAACGCGGAGGCCGACTCGGCGTCGACGCCGTCGAGCGACGCGCGCCCCGCATCCTGCTGCGTCATCGTCGGATGCCCGCCTACAGCTCGCTCGAACGCGTCGAGATCGCCGTGGTGATGCGCGCGATCGCCTCGGCGACCGGCACGCCGTTGACCTGCGAGCCGTCGCGGAAGCGGAAGCTCACCGCGCCGTTCGCGACGTCGTCGGCGCCCGCGATCAGCAGGTACGGAACCTTGCCCGTGGTGTGGGTGCGGATCTTCTTCTGCATGCGGTCGTCGCTGCGGTCGACGTGGGCGCGCACTCCCGCGGCCCGCAGCTGCGCGATGACGCTCTCGAGGTGCTCGGCGTAGTCCTCGGCCACCGGGATGCCCACGACCTGCTCCGGTGCGAGCCAGGCCGGGAACGCGCCGGCGTAGTGCTCGAGCAGGATCGCGAAGAACCGCTCGATCGAGCCGAGCAGCGCGCGATGGATCATGATCGGCTGCTGGCGGGTTCCGTCGGAGGCCGTGTACTCGAGCTGGAAGCGCTCGGGCTGGTTGAAGTCGAGCTGCACCGTCGAGAGCTGCCAGGTGCGGCCGATCGCGTCGCGCGCTTGCACCGAGATCTTCGGGCCGTAGAACGCGGCCCCGCCCGGGTCGGGCACGAGCTCGAGTCCCGAATCGACGGCGACCTGCCGCAGGGTCTCGGTGGCTTCCTGCCACAGCTCGTCGCTGCCCACCGACTTCTCGGGGTTGCGGGTCGAGAGCTCGAGGTAGAAGTCGTCGAGACCGTAGCCGCGCAGGGTCTCGAGCACGAACTCGAGCTGGCGGGCCACCTCGTCGCGCACCTGGTCGGGCGTCACGTAGATGTGCGCGTCGTCCTGGGTCAGCCCGCGCACGCGCGTGAGGCCCGAGAGCGTGCCGCTCTTCTCGTAGCGGTAGACCGTACCGAACTCGGCCAGGCGCAGCGGCAGCTCGCGGTAGCTGCGGCCCCGCGCCCGGAAGATCAGGTTGTGGAACGGGCAGTTCATGGGCTTCAGGTAGTAGTCCTGGCCCGGCTTCGTCACCGCACCGTCGGCATCGTGCTCGGCGTCGAGGTGCATCGCCGGGAACATGCCCTCCTCGTACCACTGCAGGTGGCCGCTCGTCTCGAACAGCGCCCCCTTGGTGATGTGCGGCGAGTAGACGAGCTCGTAGCCGTTCGCCAGCAGACGCTCGCGCATGTACGACTCGATCTCGGCCCGCACGATGCCGCCCTTGGGGTGGAACACGGCGAGGCCCGATCCGATCTCGTCGGGGAAGCTGAACAGGTCGAGCTCGACGCCGAGCTTGCGGTGGTCGCGCTTGGCGGCCTCCTCGAGGCGGGAGAGGTGCTCGCGCAGGGCATCCTTCGACGGCCATGCCGTGCCGTAGATGCGCTGCAGCTGCGGGTTCTTCTCGCTGCCGCGCCAGTAGGCGGCGGCGACCCGCATGAGCGACCAGCCGTTGCCGATCATGCGCGTGTTGGGCAGGTGGGGGCCGCGGCAGAGGTCCTTCCAGTAGACCTCGCCGGTCTTGCCGTCGACGTTGTCGTAGATGGTCAGCTCGCCCGCGCCGACCTCGACGCTCTCGCCGTCGGCGCCCTCGGCGGCTGCCCCCTTGAGCCCGATGAGCTCGAGCTTGTAGGGCTCGGCCGCGAGCTCGGCGCGCGCCTCATCCTCCGTGACGACCCGGCGCACGAAGCGCTGACCCTGGCGGATGATGCGGTCCATCGCCTTGCTGAGCGCCGCGAAGTCGTCGGTGGTGAACGGGGTCGCGACGTCGAAGTCGTAGTAGAAGCCGTCGGTGACGGGCGGCCCGATGCCGAGCTTGGCCTCCGGGTTGATCGACTGCACCGCCTGCGCGAGAACGTGCGCGGTCGAGTGCCGCAAGATCGCGAGGCCGTCGGGCGAGTCGATCGTCACCGGCTCGGCGACGTCGCCGGGCTGCAGCCGGTGCGCGAGGTCGCGCAGCTCTCCGGCCACGCGCATCGCCACGACGCTGCGGTCGCGGAACAGGCCGAAGCCGTCGGTCGCCTCGGTCGCCGTCACGGGGCCGATCTCGAGGGGGGCGGCGGGATGCTCGGCCGAGGCGTCGTCAGACACGCGGTCTCCTCCACGGAGGTCAGGGGTGCGGGGCGACGACAACTCTACCGGCGGCGCACCGAGCGCCCGTCCGGCGCCGGCCGCGCTGCGACGCGCCGATCAGCCGGTCAGCACCACCCACGCGGTCGCGACCGACTGCATCCAGTCGAGCACGACGGGCCGATCGAGCGCCGCGCTCCAGGCGATGACGATCTGCAGCACGGCGACGAGGTCGACGAGAGCGTTCGTGACCGGCGTCCGTGCGGCGGGGATGAGGGTGATGGCGAGGAGGGTCAGCAGGAGGAAGCTCGCCCCCGCGGCACCCGGCGGGAAGACGCCGAGCAGGAAGGCGAGGTTCAGCAGCACGAACACGATCGTGGAGACCGGGATCGCCGCGGGCCGACGCACGATCGCCGCCACGAGCCACGCGCTCAGCAACGGCGCGGCGATGAGCCAGCCAGTGGGCGTCGCGTACAGCGCCACGAGCTGCGGCACCGCCGCGACCGCCCCCGCGGCGACCGCGCCGATGTCGAGACCCGGCCAGATCGACCCGAAGAACAGCAGGTTGAGGAACATGATCGTCGCGAAGGCCCCGAGCGTCGGGAAGGCCAGCACGAGCATGTTCGCCGCGCGCAGTCCGGGGGCCGCGGTACGACCGTGACGGAGGAAGGGCGAGGCCAGCACCGCGACGAGCGCGTACAGGATGCCGGAGGGATCGCTGAGCGCCGCCGCCATGAGCAGGATGCCCGCGCGGAAGCCCGACTCGGTGTTGCCCCAGTTCACGAACCGCACCAGATCGGCCAGCGCCAGCCCGAAAAAGGTCAGGGCGAGGAACCCCGGCAGATTCTCGAGGGCGAAGTAGGCGAACAGCGGGTTGGCGGTGAGCGCGAGGATCAGGATGATGCCGGTGGACCGCGGGATCGACCGCTGCGCGATGATCTCGGCCACCTTCTGGATGAGGAACCCGGCCGCGATCGCTCCGAGGATGCTGAGCCCCAGGCGCCCGAACGGGTTCGCCGAGGCGATCAGGGTCGCGGTGTGGGGGTAGAGCAGGGCCAGCCACTCGGCATCGCCGCGCGTCCAGTCGATCGCCGCGATCGCGGCCTCGAGGCCGGCGTTCGGGGACGACTCGGGGTGCGGCACCGTCTCGAGCAGCAGGGCGAGCAGCACGAGCGGTGCCGCCGCGCCGAGACGGAGCATCCATCGCCCGATCGGATTGCGCGGGAACGGGTCGAGCCGGCTGCGAGCGCTCGTTCGATTCGTGCGATCGCGCCGCAGCGGGGCGACCTCAACCGTGCTGGACATGCGTCGTCAATCCGTGCTCGGTCTTCTCCCAGTAGTGCGGCTTCGTGAGCAGCTGCCACAGCCCCTTGTACGCCGCGATCGAATGCAGCAGCCAGTAGACCGGGTTGAGCAGGGCCCACAGCACGAGGTGGAAGGTGCCGCGCTTGTACGGGCCCATCATCGACAGGTAGATCATGATCACGTTGCCGATGACGAAGTTCAGCAGCGTGAGCCAGAGCAGCCAGACCGGGAAGAGCTCGGCGAGGGCATCCACCGGCAGAACGATCGTGAACGCCGTCACGATGTAGAACGGGATCACGCCGAGGAACGTCGCCGGCGTGCCCGCGATGAGCAGCACGAAGCTCAGGAAGCGGCGCAGGCCGATCTGGCGGATGAGCGCGAGCGGCTGCCGCGCGTGCACGAGGGTCGTCTGCATGCATCCCTTGATCCACCGCGATCGCTGCCGGATGAAGTTCGGGATCGAGGTGTTCGCCTCCTCCATCGTGGTGGAGTTGATGACGCCGACGCGGTAGCCGAGAGCGCTCGCGCGGATGCCGAGGTCGGCATCCTCCGTGACGTTGTACGGGTCCCACCCGCCGAGCTCGATGAGCGCCGAGGTGCGGAAGTGGTTCGAGGTGCCGCCGAGCGGGATCGGCAGGTCGCCGAGGTCGAGCCCGGCCAGCATGTAGTCGAACCAGTAGCTGTACTCGAGCGTGAACATGCGGGTGAGCGCGTTCTCGCTGTCGTTGAAGTAGTTGAGCGAAGCCTGCACGCAGACCATGTCGTCGCCGCCGCGACGGAACGCCACCACGGCCTTCTTGAGCTGGTCGGGGTCGGGCGTGTCCTCCGCGTCGTAGATGACGAGGTACTCGCCGGTCGCGAAGTACAGCCCCACGTTGCACGCGCGCGGCTTGGTCTGCGGCTGCCCCTTCGGGATGGTCACGACCCGGAAGTGCGGCGGCGGGTTCGACGCCTGCACCGCGGCGCGCGTCTCGTCGTCCTCCTCCTCGATGAGGATGAGCACCTCGAGCTTCTCGGTCGGGTAGTCGAGGCCGCCGAGGTTCTCGATCAGCTGCCCGACGATGTTCGCCTCGCGGAACACGGGCACGAGCACGGTGTAGCGCGGCAGATCGCGGTCGACGAGGGCGTGCACCTGGGCCTTCGTGATGCGCTCGACGACGTCGTAGCGGGCGCCGCGCATGGCGACGATGAACTTGAAACTCGTGCCGGCGAGGAAGACGACGCTCAGCACCGTGAGCGCGACGATCGCCGTCTCGACGGAACGGAGCACCGCCGCGACGAGGATGCCCACCGCGAGCACCGCCCCGAGCACCTTCTGCGCCCGGCTGAAGGTGATGCGCGCCGACATCGTCGGGTTCTGCCGCCACAGCTCGTTCGCCGCCTCGTCCGCGATCTCCGACCGGAACAGGCGCAGGCACGCGTTCTTGATGTCCCACGAGGTCGTCGCGACGAACTGCACCTCCGCCCCGCCGAGTAGGGCGCGGATGCGGGAGACCCGCTCGGGGGCGACCCCTCGAGCAGTGGCGACGAACACGACGCCCGCGTCGTTGCGGCGGATGGGCATCCAGTTCTCGGCCAGGTAGGTCTGCCCCGGAAAGCGGCGCACGAGCGCGTCGTCGAACTTGACGGCTTCGAGATCGATGGGATGCACGCCCCAGGCATGCGCCTCGACGAGCAGCAGCGACTCCGAGTCGAGCAGCCCCTGGCTGATGAGCACCTCATCGATGTGCGCGCCCGTGCGCTCCTTCACCTGCCGGGCGAAGGCGAGATTCTCGGGCGAGACGAGGCCCGAGCGCAGCAGCAGCTCGGCGAACGCCTCGCTGTCGGCCACGCGTGCGGCAGCCTCTCCCCCCGGAGCCATGACTCGAGCCTAGGCCAGCGCGGCACGGGCGTCCGGCCCCACAAAGGGGGCGCGACCAGGGCGCGATCGCGGGCGCGGCCGGGGTGGATCCTGCCCCGGAACGACGAAACCCCCGGTCAGGCCGGGGGTTCGCATGGTGGGCGATACTGGGATCGAACCAGTGACCTCTTCCGTGTCAGGGAAGCGCGCTACCGCTGCGCCAATCGCCCATTCGCATGGGATGTTTCGTGTGGAGCTGTGAGGTGGCGACGGGATTCGAACCCGTGTGCACGGCTTTGCAGGCCGCTGCCTCGCCTCTCGGCCACGCCACCGTGGGCAAGAACCCGCCTCACAGAGGGCCATTGCTCGAGCGGATGACGAGATTCGAACTCGCGACCCTCACCTTGGCAAGGTGATGCGCTACCACTGCGCCACATCCGCATTTCGCCTCCCGCTCTCGCGGGGTGCATCGAAACTCTAGCCCAACTCTCCGGCGAGGGCCAAACCGACGGGGAGGCGTGTCGTCACGCCCTCCGCACCCGTCTCAGCGCGCCCGGCGAATGTGGCAAGATAGTGGCGCACGGGCGATTGGCGCAGTTGGTAGCGCGCTTCCTTCACACGGAAGAGGTCATCAGTTCGAGTCTGGTATCGCCCACCAAAGACACCCCCGAATCTCTGCGGATCTAGGCCATTCACGCCCAGCAGAGCGGCTCTCAGGCTTCTACCCGCGTCCCACCCGCGTCCCCCCGGTTCGTACGATTCCAGGCCTCATTCAGGCGCGCGACGGCGGCACTGTCGGCGTCGCTCCCCAGCCAGTGAGAATAGGTGTCGGCGGTTAGTTTCGCGGAGGCGTGGCCCAGCCATTGCTGGAGCGTCTTGAGGTCTGTTCCCGCGGCTAGAGCGTTCGTCGCGAACGAGTGGCGGAGATCCTGAACGCGCCTACCCCTCCCATGCTTAGACCACTTCACATCACGCTTCCACGTCGCGAACGAACGGTAGCCCCCGGTGCTCGTCGGGAACAACAGAGCCTCAGCATCATGCCCGCGGGTGAGGGGTTCGATGATCTCCCACGCCTCATGCACGAGAGGAACGATCCGATCCCTCCCACCCTTCGTGGTGTTGCGCAGTGGCGCGCCCTCACTCTTCGAGCGCCTCACCACCAGCGCCGGGACGGGTACGCGCTGAACGTCCCGCACGCGCAGTGCAGAGAGTTCTCCAGTGCGTAGACCGGTCAACCCGAGCACGAGAGCAATGTCGGCTGACGCCTTCCCCGCCTCCTCGACGAGAGCCTCATGGACCTCGCGGAGTTCTCCAACGGACAGGGGCCAGATCTCAGTTCTCGATCTTGCGGAGGCCCCCCGCGGCACCGTTACCGCGAGAGCAGGGTTAGTGCGCACGAGGTGCTCGCGCATCGCCCACGAGAAGAACGCTCCGTAGGTGTTCCGGTACCGCACCACTGACGAGCGCGCGAGCCTCCCGAGCAGATCACCGTAGAAAGTCTCGAAATGCGATGCGGTCACAGCAGACACGGGTCGATTCCTCAGCGAGACGGGCAGGGCCGCGAGTGCCGCGCGGTCTGTTGAGTGCGTCGTCGTGCTTTTGG
>JAIXXG010000098.1 GCA_027490915.1 Microbacteriaceae bacterium | reverse complement strand
GCCAAGCTCACGGCCCGGCACGAGGGCGCAGCGCAGCTGCCGGTGGTCATCCGCGTTCCCTATGGCGGGCACATCGGCGCGGTCGAGCACCACCAGGAGAGCCCCGAGGCGTACTTCGCCCACACCGCGGGTCTGCGGCTGGTCAGCCCGGCGACCCCGCACGACGCCTACTGGATGATCCAGCAGGCGATCGCGAGCACCGACCCCGTGATGGTGTTCGAGCCGAAGAGCCGCTACTGGCCGAAGGGGGAGGTCGACCTCGAGGCCGCGGGAATCGCGCTGCACGCATCCCGCATCGTGCGCCCGGGCACCGACGTGACCGTCGTCGGCCACGGTGCGATGGTGAGCATGCTGCTCGACGCCGCCGAGCTCGCCGCCGAGGAGGGCACGAGCATCGAGGTCGTCGACCTGCGGTCGCTCTCGCCGATCGACTACGCCCCGCTGCTCGAGTCGGTGCACCGCACCGGCCGGCTGGTGGTGGCGCAGGAGGCGCCGGGCTCGGTCAGCATCGGCTCGGAGATCGCGGCGACCGTCACCGAGAAGGCCTTCTACTCGCTCGAGGCCCCCGTGCTGCGGGTCTCGGGCTACGACACCCCGTTCCCGCCCGCGAAGCTCGAGGGCGCCTACCTGCCCGACGTCGACCGCATCCTGCACGCGGTCGACCGCGCGCTGGCATACTGACCGCACCCGACCCAGGAGGAATCGTGAGCGTCTCCGAGTTCCCGCTCCCCGACGTCGGGGAGGGCCTCACCGAGGCCGAGATCGTGTCGTGGCGCGTCAAGCCCGGCGATCCGGTGGCCATCAACCAGGTGATCGTCGAGATCGAGACGGCCAAGTCGCTGGTCGAGCTGCCCTCGCCGTTCGCCGGCACCGTCGACGCCCTGCTGGTCGAGGAGGGGCAGACCGTCGAGGTGGGCACCCCGATCATCGCCGTGCGCGGCGACGGCCCGGATGCTCCGGCCGACGACCCCGTCGCCGCGAGCGCGGCCGACACCGCGACGACCATCGCGCACGAGGCCGAGGCGCCCGCGTCGACCGCGGTGCTCGTCGGCTACGGCGCGAAGGGGCACGTGGCCTCGCGGCGCACGCGCGGTCGCGGAGGCGCGGCCGCGGCGACGCCGGGCCCGGCCTCCGCATCCGCGCCCGCCGCGGCGGCCCCCCGCCCCGCCTCGGTGCCGGTCGCGCAGTCGGTGCCCGTTATCGCGAAGCCGCCGATCCGCAAGCTCGCGAAAGACCTCGATGTCGACCTCGCGCAGGTCACGGCCACCGGGCTGGCGGGCGAGATCACCCGCGATGACGTCATCCGCCACGCGCAGCAGGCGAGCGTGTTCCGCAACATCCAGACGCCGGCGTGGCCGAGCGAGCGGGAGGACCGGATTCCGGTCAAGGGCGTGCGCAAGGCGATCGCCGCGGGCATGGTCAAGAGCGCGTTCAGCGCGCCGCACGTGAGCGTCTTCGTCGACGTCGACGCGACGCGCACGATGGAGTTCGTCAAGCGCCTCAAGGCGAGCCCTGACTTCGCCGGCATCAAGGTGTCGCCGCTGCTCATCATGGCCAAGGCGATGATGTGGGCCGTGCGCCGCAACCCCACGGTCAACTCGACGTGGACCGACACTGAGATCATCGTGCACCACTTCGTGAACTTCGGGTTCGCCGCCGCCACCCCGCGCGGCCTCGTCGTGCCGAACATCAAGAACGCGCAAGACCTCAGCCTGCGCGAGCTCGCCCAGGCGATCGAGGCGATGACGATCACCGCGCGCGACGGCAAGCTGCAGCCCGCCGACATGGCCGACGGCACCATCACGATCACCAACATCGGCGTCTTCGGCATGGACACCGGCACGCCGATCCTCAACCCCGGCGAGGTCGCCATCGTCGCCCTCGGCACGATCAAGCAGAAGCCGTGGGTTGTCGACGGCGAGGTGCGCCCGCGCTTCGTCACGACCCTCGGCGGCTCGTTCGATCACCGCGTGGTCGACGGCGACGTCGCCAGCCGCTTCCTCGCCGACGTCGCGTCGGTCATCGAGGAGCCGGCGCTGCTGCTCGACTAGGGGCCGGAACCGTCTGTGCCGGTCGCGCGCGTCTCTACCGGCTCGAGAATGACGACGGGGATCTCGCGCGCGGTCTTGCGCTGGTAGGCGGCATAGCCGCGGTAGGCCCGAACGGCGAGCGGCCACAGCCGCGCCCGTTCGCCGGCATCGGCGGTGCGTGCGCAGTACGGCTGAGGATGCTCGCCGGGCGCCGCGACCTGCACGAGCGGCTCGGCGACGAGGTTGAGGTACCACGCCGGCTGCGCCTCGTCGCCGCCGCGGCTCGCGATCACGATGAGACGCTCGCCGCTCCGCCCGGCGGGCAGGGGCTCGCGGTGCGGCACGGTGAGGATCGCGGTACGGGGCAGCCCCGAGCTGCGTCCAGTCGTGGTCAGCTCGATCACGGGCATGCTGCCGAGCTGGCGGCCGAGACGGTTTCCGGTCAGGCGCAGCACGGCGCGGTGCAGGGCCGTCATGGTGAGCATCGCGCGGCGGTTCGACATGCGGGCGACGGTAGCGGAGCATCCTGAGTCGAGACGCCGCAAGAGCCGGCCGCCACTGCCGCTTATTGAGAATCGTTTTGACAATCATTCTCGATAAGCCGTACGATCTCCGCATGACTTCGACCCGCCGCGCTCTTCCTGCCCTGCTCGTCGCTTCCACCGCCGGCCTCGCCCTCACCGGGTGCGCCGCGCCGGCCTCCGAGGCGGAGGCGACCGGTCTCTCGATCGTCGCCTCGACCAACGTCTACGGCGACATCGCCGCCGCGATCGCCGGCGACGCCGCGACCGTCACGAGCATCATCGACTCGCCGACCATCGACCCGCACAGCTACGAGGCGAGCGCGCAGGACCAGCTGCTCATCTCGACCGCCGACCTCGTGATCGAGAACGGCGGCGGCTACGACCCGTTCGTCGACGTGCTCGTCGAGGGCTCGGGCACCGAGGCGGTCGTGCTCAGCGCGGTCGTCGTCGGCGGCCTGCTCGAGGAGGGCGAGGACGCCCACGCGCACAGCGAGGACGAGGCCCACTCGGAGGAGGAGGCCCATTCGGAGGAGGAGGCACACAGCGAGGACGACGGCCACGGCCACCTCGAGGGCACCAACGAGCACGTCTGGTACGACATCCACCTGATGGGCGACGTCGCCGCCGCCATCGCCGCCGAGCTGTCGGCGCTCGACGCCGACAATGCCGCGACCTTCGAGCAGAACCTCGCCGCCTTCGAGGAGGATCTCGAGGAGCTCGAGGCCCTGCTCGAGGAGACCGCGGCCGCTCTCGGCGGCGGCGCGGTCGCCACGACCGAGCCCGTGCCTGCCTACCTCCTCGCCGAGCTGGGCCTCGACGACGAGACGCCCGCGGAGTTCACCGAGGCGATCGAGGAGGGTTCGGACGTGCCCCCGCTCGCCCTCCAGCAGGTGCTCGACCTCATCGGCTCGGGCGAGGTGCGACTGCTCGCCTACAACGAGCAGACCGCGAGCCCCGAGACCGAGCGCGTGCGCGCCGCTGCCGAGGAGGCGGGCATCCCGGTGGTCTCGTTCGTCGAAACGCTTCCGGAGGGGGAAGACTACCTCTCGTGGATGCGCGCGAACATCGAGGCGGTCGAGGCGGCGCTGACCGCGTGACCGACGATCCGGCGACGCCCGGGCCGGCAGCGGCCGAGCGCGCGACGAGCGGCCCCGACGCCGATGCCAGCCCCGTGCTGAGCATCCGCGGCGGGGCCCTCCGCGTGCGCGACCGCGTGCTCTGGAGCGGCCTCGATCTCGACGTGCGCGCGGGCGAGTTCATCGCCGTTCTCGGCGGCAACGGCACGGGCAAGACCAGCCTCCTGCGCGCCATGCTCGGCGAGCGCAAGCTCGATGAGGGCACCGTGCTCGTCGACGGCCACGCCGCGCACCGCGGCCACCGCCGCATCGGCTACATCCCGCAGCAGAAGATCGCCGCGCCGGGCACGCCCCTGCGCGGGCGCGACCTCGTGGCGCTCGGCGTCAACGGCACCCGCTGGGGCCCGCCGATCTCGACCCGGGCCGATCGCGAGCGCGTGGATGCCCTGCTCGCCGCCGTCGGAGCCGAACCGTACGCCGACCGCCCGCTCGGCAGCCTCTCGGGCGGCGAGCAGCAGCGGCTGCGGGTCGCGCAGTCGCTCGCCGACGACCCGACCCTGCTGCTGTGCGACGAGCCGCTCATGAGCCTCGACCTGCACCACCAGCGCGCGGTGAGCGAGCTCATCGACGCGCGTCGGCGCGAGCACGGCACGGCCGTGGTCTTCGTCACCCACGACATCAACCCCGTGCTCGGCATGGTCGATCGCGTGCTGTATCTCGCCCACGGCCGCTTCACGGTCGGAACGCCGGACGAGGTGCTGCGCGACGACGTGCTCTCGCGCCTCTACGGCACGCCCGTCGAGGTGTTCCGCTCGCGGGGCCGCGTCATCGTGGTCGGGGTGCCCGAAGCCGAGCACCACCACGAGGTGATCGCGTGATCACCGTCGACCCCGGCACCTACGTGCAGCTGCTCGCGCTCGTGCAGAACTCGATCATCGCGGCCGCCGTGCTCGGCATCGTCGGGGGCCTGATCGGCGTGTTCGTGATGCAGCGCGACATGGCGTTCGCCGTGCACGGCATCAGCGAGCTGTCGTTCGCGGGCGCGGCCGCCGCACTGCTGCTCGGCCTCAACGTCGTCGCCGGATCGATCGTCGGCTCGCTCATCGCCGCCGCGCTCATCGGCGTGCTCGGGGCGAAGGCGCGCGACCGCAACTCGATCATCGGGGTGCTCATGCCCTTCGGGCTCGGCCTGGGCATCCTGTTCCTCGCCCTGTACCCCGGTCGCAGCGGCAACAAGTTCGGGCTGTTGACCGGGCAGATCATCAGTGTCGACCTTCCGCAGCTCGGGCTGCTGATCGGCATCAGCATCGTCGTGCTCGTCTCGCTGCTGATCGTCTGGCGGCCTCTCACCTTCGACAGCCTCGATGCCGAGGTCGCGAGCGCCCGCGGGGTGCCGGGGCGGGCCCTGAGCATCCTGTTCATGACGCTGCTGGGGCTGACCGTCGCCGTCTCGGTGCAGATCATCGGGGCGCTGCTGGTCATGGCGCTGCTCGTGACGCCGGCGGCCGCCGCGCTGCGCGTGTCGAGCTCGCCCGTCATGGTGCCGGTGCTCAGCATGGCGTTCGGGCTGGTGTCGGCGGTCGGCGGCATCCTGCTCGCGATCGGCGGCTCGCTGCCGATCAGCCCGTACATCACGACGATCTCGTTCGCGATCTACATCGTCTGCCGTCTCATCGGTTCGCGGAAGGGGGCGCTGCGATGAAGCGCAACACCTGGCAGCGCGAGGCCGTGCGCACCGCGCTCGGCGAGAGCGACGCGTTCGTCAGCGCCCAGGCGCTGCACGCGGCCCTGCGCGAGAGCGGATCGAGCATCGGGCTCGCCACCGTCTATCGGGCCCTCGCCGATCTCGCCGAGGAGGGCGAGGCCGACTCGCTGCAGCAGGACGGCGAGGCGCTCTACCGCGCCTGCACGCCCGGCAGCCACCACCACCACCTCATCTGCCGCTCGTGCGGGCTGACCGTCGAGATCGAGGCCGATGCCGTCGAACGCTGGGCGCACGACGTCGCCGCGGCCCACGGCTTCACCCGGCCCGAGCACGTCGTCGACGTGTTCGGCCTGTGCGCCGCCTGCACCGAATTGCAGCAGACCCCCTCGCCGTCGTAGGCTATGGGTTTGTGTGAGCGGCCATCCGCTCTTCTTGTGCGCTCGTCCGGGCCCGCAGCCTCACCGCGGGAACCACCGGATGTCAGCGTGCCGACAAGTGACCTTGGGTACGGCGCTCGCCGTACGGTAGCTGAAATTGGAGGAACCATGGCAGCCGTCTGCCAGGTGACCGGAGCCACTCCCGGCTTCGGGCACAACATCTCGCACTCGCACCGACGCACCAAGCGCCGGTTCGACCCGAACATCCAGAAGAAGACGTACTACGTGCCGTCGCTTCGCCGTAACGT
Source organism: Microbacteriaceae bacterium (assembly GCA_027490915.1). Lineage (GTDB taxonomy): Bacteria > Actinomycetota > Actinomycetes > Actinomycetales > Microbacteriaceae > Microcella. The sequence goes on along the minus strand of JAIXXG010000098.1, from coordinate 985 downwards.
CACGCTGACCCTGTCGGCGAAGGGCATCAAGGTCATCGACGCCCGTGGCATCGAGTCCGTGGTCAAGGACCTCCTGGCCCGTGGGGAGAAGATCTAGTGGCCAAGCAGCAGGACATCCGTCCGATCATCAAGCTGAAGTCGACGGCGGGCACCGGGTACACCTACGTGACCCGCAAGAACCGCCGCAACGACCCCGACCGCCTCGTGCTGAAGAAGTACGACCCGGTGATCCGCAAGCACGTCGAATTCCGCGAGGAGCGCTAAGTCATGGCGAAGAAGAGCAAGATCGCGCGCAACGAGCAGCGCAAGGTTGTCGTCGAGCGGTACGCCGCGAAGCGACTCGAGCTGAAGAAGGCCCTCGTCGACCCGAACGGCACCGACGAGTCGCGCGAGGCCGCGCGCAAGGGCCTGCAGAAGCTGCCCCGCAACGCCTCCCCGGTCCGCGTCCGCTCGCGCGACGCCGTCGACGGCCGCCCCCGCGGCGTGCTGACCAAGTACGGCATCTCGCGTGTGCGGTTCCGCGACATGGCGCACCGCGGCGAGCTGCCCGGCATCACGAAGTCGAGCTGGTAGTCACCAGCGACCACGGAGGGGCATCCTGATCATTCAGGATGCCCCTCCGGCGTTTCGCCACCACGCCTCCTGCACTTCTGCGCGTTTCGGGCGCACCGTGCCCTGTTGCCCGGAAACCCGCGGAACTGCTGGTACCGTCGAGGCGGCTCGGGGTCAGAAGACGACCTCGCGCTTCACCACCTACGCAGAGGTCCGAGGAGGACACCATGAACCGTTCCGAGCTTGTCGCGGCCATCGCCGCTGAGTCGGGTCTGAGCCAGGCCGACGTCAACCGCGCCATCGACGGCCTCTTCTCGGTCGTCTCCGGCGCCGTCAAGGGCGGCACGAAGGTCGCGATCCCGGGCTGGATCAGCTTCGAGCGCACGCACCGCGAGGCCCGCACCGGCCGCAACCCGCAGACCGGCGAGGCGAT
>JAIXXG010000015.1 GCA_027490915.1 Microbacteriaceae bacterium | reverse complement strand
GGCTCCTGGATGTTCTCGCCCTTGACGATCGCCTCGTAGACCTTCACGCGGCCGAGGATGTCGTCGGACTTGATCGTCAGCAGCTCTTGCAGGGCGTACGCGGCGCCATAGGCCTCGAGCGCCCACACCTCCATCTCACCGAACCGCTGGCCGCCGAACTGGGCCTTACCGCCCAGGGGCTGCTGCGTGATCATCGAGTAGGGGCCCGTCGAGCGCGCGTGGATCTTGTCGTCGACGAGGTGGTGCAGCTTCAGGATGTACATGTAGCCGACCGAGATCGGGTCGGGGAACGGCTCGCCCGTGCGGCCGTCGAACAGCCGCGCCTTGCCCGTCGAGTCGATCATGCGCACACCGTCGCGGTTCGGCAGGGTCACGTCGAGCAGACCAGCGATCTCCTCTTCACTCGCGCCGTCGAACACCGGGGTGGCGACCTTGGTGCCGGGCGCCGCCTCGCGGGCCTCGGCGGGCAGGTTCGCCGCCCACTCGGGGGTGCCCTCGACCTTCCAGCCGCGCGAGGCGGCCCAGCCGAGGTGGATCTCGAGGACCTGGCCGAAGTTCATGCGGCCGGGAACGCCGAGCGGGTTGAGCACGATGTCGACCGGCGTTCCATCCTCGAGGAACGGCATGTCCTCCACCGGCAGGATCTTCGAGATGACGCCCTTGTTGCCGTGGCGGCCGGCGAGCTTGTCGCCCTCGGAGATCTTGCGCTTCTGGGCGATGTAGACGACGACACGCTGGTTGACGCCCGAGCCGAGCTCGTCGTCGCCGTCGAGAGCGTCGAACACCTTGACGCCGATGACGGTTCCCTGCTCGCCGTGCGGCACCTTGAGCGAGGTGTCGCGCACCTCGCGCGACTTCTCGTTGAAGATGGCGCGCAGCAGGCGCTCCTCGGCGCTCAGCTCGGTCTCGCCCTTCGGGGTGACCTTGCCGACGAGGATGTCGCCGGGGCGCACCTCGGCACCGATGCGGATGATGCCGCGCTCGTCGAGGTCGGCCAGCAGCTCGGGGCTGACGTTGGGGAGGTCACGGGTGATCTCCTCCTTGCCGAGCTTCGTGTCGCGGGCATCCACCTCGTACTCCTCGATGTGGATCGACGACAGCGTGTCGTCCTTCACGAGGTTCTGGCTGAGGATGATCGCGTCCTCGAAGTTGTGGCCCTCCCACGACATGAACGCCACGAGGAGGTTCTTGCCGAGCGCGAGCTCGCCGTTCTCGGTGGCAGGACCATCGGCGATGACCTCGCCGACCTCGACCCGGTCACCGGCGTTGACGACGACGCGGTGGTTGTAGTTGGTGCCCTGGTTCGAGCGGTCGAACTTGCGCAGGTAGTACTCCTGCGTGCCGCCCTCGTCGAGCTGCACCGTGACCGCATCGGCAGAGACCGACGCCACGACACCGGCCGCGGTCGCGGTGATGACGTCGCCGGCGTCGACCGCGGCGTAGCTCTCCATGCCGGTGCCGACGAGCGGCGACTCGGAGCGGAGCAGCGGGACGGCCTGACGCTGCATGTTGGCACCCATGAGGGCGCGGTTCGCGTCATCGTGCTCGAGGAAGGGGATGAGCGAGGTCGCGACCGACACCATCTGGCGCGGCGAGACGTCCATGTAGTCGACCTCGTCGGCGGGAACGAGCTCGACCTCGCCGCCCTTGCGACGCACGAGCACGCGCTCCTCGGCGAACGAGCCGTCTTTGTTGAGCGGCGCACCGGCCTGGGCGACGACGTGGTCGTCCTCCTCGCTCGCCGTCAGGTAGTCGATCGTCGCGGTGACCTTGCCCTTGGTGACGCGGCGGTACGGGGTCTCGATGAACCCGAACGCGTTGATGCGGGCGAACGACGCGAGCGAGCCGATGAGGCCGATGTTCGGGCCTTCCGGGGTCTCGATCGGGCACATGCGGCCGTAGTGGCTCGGGTGAACGTCGCGCACCTCGACGCCGGCGCGCTCACGGCTCAGACCACCCGGGCCGAGCGCCGACAGGCGGCGCTTGTGGGTGAGGCCCGCGAGCGGGTTGTTCTGGTCCATGAACTGCGACAGCTGCGAGGTGCCGAAGAACTCCTTGATCGCGGCCACGACGGGGCGCACGTTGATCAGGGTCTGCGGCGTGATCGCCTCGATGTCCTGCGTGGTCATGCGCTCGCGCACCACGCGCTCCATGCGGCTGAGGCCGGTGCGCACCTGGTTCTGGATGAGCTCGCCGACCGCGCGGATGCGGCGGTTGCCGAAGTGGTCGATGTCGTCCACGTCGAGGCGCAGGTCGACGGGCTTGCCGTCGCGCACGCCCGCGAGCGTCGTGCGGCCCTCGTGCAGCGACACCATGTAGCGGATGGTCGCGACGATGTCGTCGACCGTGAGCACCGAGTCGCTGAGGGGCGCGTCGAGGCCCAGCTTGCGGTTGAGCTTGTAGCGGCCCACCTTCGCCAGGTCGTAGCGCTTCGGGTTGAAGTAGAAGTTGTCGAGCAGCGCGCGCGCGGCCTCGGCGGCGACCTGCTCGCCCGGACGGAGCTTGCGGTAGATGTCCTTGAGCGCCTCCTCCTTGGTGAGGATCGCGTCCTTCTCGAGGGTCTGCTCGATCGAGTCGAAGCCCGCGAACTTCTCGCGGATCTCCTCGGTGGTGAGGCCGAGGGCCTTGAGGAAGACCGTGACCGACTGCTTGCGCTTGCGGTCGATGCGCACACCCACCTGGTCGCGCTTGTCGACCTCGAACTCGAGCCACGCACCGCGGCTGGGGATGATGCGCGCGGTGTACACGTCCTTGTCGGTGGTCTTCTCGATCTGGCGCTCGAAGTAGACACCGGGCGAGCGCACGAGCTGCGACACGACGACGCGCTCGGTGCCGTTGATGATGAAGGTGCCCTTCTCGGTCATGAGCGGGAAGTCGCCCATGAAGACCGTCTGGGTCTTGATCTCACCGGTCATGTGGTTCATGAACTCGGCCTCGACGTAGAGCGGGGCCGCGTACGTCTTGCCGCGCTCCTTGCACTCGTCGATCGAGTACTTCTGCTCTTCGAGGTACGGGTTCGTGAACGAGAGCTGCATGGTCTCGCCCAGGTCTTCGATCGGAGAGATCTCCTCGAAGATCTCCTCGAGCCCGCTCTGGGTCGGAACGTCGGTGCGGCCGGCGGCCTGCGCCTCGGTGAGGCGGGCCTTCCAGGCGTCGTTGCCGACGAGCCAATCGAAGCTCTCGGTCTGCAGGGCGAGCAGATCGGGAACGGTCAGCGTGTCGCTGATCTTGGCGAACGACAACCGCGATGCGGTGCGACCGTTCTTGGGGGACTGGGAATTCTTAGCGGTGCGCGCAGCAGCCAAGGAACTAACCTCCGTGGGCCCGTGGGCCCGGATTCTGTCGGACGTCGACAGGTGAGTGCGGTCGAGGGGACGCGCCAGACCCACGGGGATTCTCGACAACCGGAATCCGCCCCGCCGCTATACTCGGGGCACGATCGCCGCCCGCCATATGGCGGCAGATCAGACATGGGAGCGCAAACCTCAATACTAGGTGCGCTCGGGCCGTCGTGTCCAGTCTGATTCTTGACCTCTCGCCCGCGCTGCGCTATAACCGCGCGAGCCGCCCCTACCGTGCCCCCCGATCGCTGAGTACACTTCGGGTCAGCGCCGGCTCGCGGCGCGCATCCGCCAGTCGCGAAGGACGCGCCTCGATGACCTCGACCCCGCCCGTGCCGCCCGCGGTACCGGGTGCCTGGCCGATGGTCGGTCGCGACGGGATGCTCGCCCGCACCCGCACGGCCCTGACGTCCGACGGCCTCGCGCTCGTGGTGCTCTCGGGCGAGGCGGGCGTGGGCAAGTCGCGGCTCGCCGCCGAGGCCGCCGAGCTGCTCGAGGCCGAGGGCTGGCGCATCAGCAGGGTCATGGCGAGCGCGAGCCTGTCGGACGTTCCGCTGGCCGCACTCATCCCGCTCATGGGCGCGACGCGGCAGGACATCACCCGCATCGGCGCCGACACGGCCACTCTCATGGCGTTCGCGCGCGACCTGGCGGCCGAGCGCCGCCGCGAGGGGCCGCTGCTCGTGCTCGTCGACGACGTGCCCCAGCTCGACGCCCTGTCGGTGGCCGTGCTGGCCCAGCTGGCGAGCGCCGGTGCCCTCGCCGTGCTCGCGACGGCCCGCGACGGCGAGCCCCTGCCCGAGCCCCTCGTCGCCCTCTGGACCTCCGACCGGGCGCTGCGCCTCGCGCTCGAGCCGCTCTCGCTCGACGACCTCGACGCGCTGCTGCCGGCCGTGCTCGGCGGAACGGTGGCCCATCAGACGGCGGTGGCCCTGCACGGCGCATCCGGCGGCAACCCGCTGTTCGTGCGCGAGCTCGTGGCGCACGCCCTCGCGACGGGCGCGCTCAGCGAGCACCACGGCACCTGGCTGCTGAGCGGCGCGCCGGGCGGCTCGCGCGCGCTCGACGAGCTGATCGCCGCTCGGCTGGCCGACCTCGACCCGGCCGCCCGCGAGGTCATGGAGCGTCTCGCCGTCTGCCAGACCGTGCCGGTGGTCCACATCGTCGAGCCGCCGCTGCGCGCGGCGCTCGGGCGGCTCGAGCAGGCGCAGCTCGTGCAGGTGCGCCCCGAGGGGCAGCGTTTCGTGGCCGCGATCGCCCACCCGCAGTACGCGGCGGCGATGCGGCAGACGGTTCCGACCCTGCGCCGCATCGACCTCCTGCTCGACCACGTGGCACGGGCGGAGGGGGCTGCGGACCGCGAGCGGGATGCCGTGCGCATCGCGACCTGGCGGCTCGACGCCGGGGCGCCGGGAGACGCCGCGCTGCTGACCGACGCCGCGCGGCTCGCCCTGCTTGCCGACGACTTCGAGCTCGTGGCCCGACTGGCCGAGGCCGCCGAGCGCTCCGGGGGGTCCGACCCTGAACTGCTGCTGCTGCGGGCGGATGCGCTCATCAAGCTCGGGCGTGTCGACGAGGCTCTGCGCGCCCTCGAGCGGGCCCGCACCCTCGACGAGGCCGCTCCCGCCGACGCGCACCGCTCGGCGCGCATCCTGACGATGACCGCGACCGCCCTGATCACGGTGAGCGGGCGGTTCGAGGAGGCGCTGGCCCTGCTCGAGGGAGCCCCCGAACGATTGCCGGCGGCGGCCCGGCGGTTGCGGCAGGCGCGGGCCCGCATCCTGGTGGGGCTGGAGCGACCGCGCGACGCGCTCGCCGAGCTCGCCCTCATCACCGACACGGGCACTCCGGCCGAGCAGGCCGAGCTCGCCGTCAACAGCGTTGTGCCGTACCTCGCGCTCGGGCGATCGGAGGAGGCCCTCGAGGCGACCGAGCGGGTGCTCGCCTCGGGCGACCTCGACGAGGCGGTCGTGCCGCGCCGAGTGGCCGCGCTCATGCGCTCGGTCGTGCTCGCCCAGGCCTGCCGACTGGAGGAGGCGCGCTCCGCCGCGGCGGACGCGCTCGCCGAGGCGATCATGGTCGACGATGCGCTGCGGGCGCGGCAGGCCGAGTTCACGCTCGCCGCCGTGCACATCTCGATGGGTCGGCTCGAGACCGCGGCCCGGTGGGCCAAGGATGCGATCGCCGGCGCCCGCGCGCGCGGACCCGCGGGCTACGAGCCGCTGGGGCGGGCGCTGCTCGCGCGCGTCCGTGCTCAGCAGGGGCAGCGGGCGGAAGCGCGGGCCACGCTCGCGCCGGTACCCGAGCGGCTCATCGACGACGACTCGCTCGTGCTGCTCGCCTGGGCCTGGGTCGAGGCCTCCGAGGGCGGCGCGGCGGCCGCGCGGCAGCGGATCGCCGAGCGCACGCGCCTGCGGGTCGCGAGCGGCGACCTCGACTTCGCGAGCGTGCTGGCGCTCGACCTGGCGCGCCTCGGCGACCCGGCGACGGCGGCCGAGCTGCTCGCCGGGATGGCTGAGGAGTCGACGGCGCCGGTCATCGCCCTGCGGGCGCGCACGGCCCGAGCGATGGCCGACGACGACTCCGAGCAGCTCGCCGCCGCCGGGGAGGCGTGGGAGCGCCACGGCTATCTGCTGCACGCTGCGGAGACGCTCGCTCTGGCCGCCGAGGCCGCCCGCCGGGAGGGTCGCGCGCGCGAGGCGGCGCAGCTCGCCGGACGCGCACGCACCCTCGCCGAGCGCACCGAGGGCGCATCCACCGGCCCGCTGGCGGTCGGCGAGCAGGTCGAGCCCCTCACGCCGCGCGAGCGGGAGATCGCGTCGCTCGCCGCCCGCGGCCTCGCGAGCAACGAGATCGCGGCGCGGCTGTTCCTGTCGCCGCGCACGGTGAGCAACCACCTGCAGTCGGCCTACGCGAAGCTCGGGGTGCGGCGGCGCACCGAGCTCGCGACCGCCCTCGGCATCGTGCCGATCGAGCAGTCGGCCTGAGCGCCGCGCGCCGCGCTCAGCGGGGCGCGGTCGAGCTCTCGACGACCTCGTCGCCGATCGGCCGCAGCCCATCGATGATCGCGGTCACCTGGTCGTAGCCGAGCCCGAGGTCGAAGAGCGTGTAGGCGAGGTGCTCGAGCACGCGGTCGAACGCCTCGATCGTGATGCCCAGGCCGGCGTGCGCGGCCTCCATCGTGCGGCCGGTGAAGAGGTCGGGCCCGCCGAGCGCGGCGGTGAGGAACGCCCGCTGGTGCGCCTTCAGCCGCTCGATGTCGACGCCGCCGAACCAGGGCGCGAGCTCGGGGTCGTCGGTCACGCGGGTGTAGAAGACGGTGACCGCCACCGTGACCGCGGCGGCGCCCCCGATGTCGTCGTAGAGGCTCATCGTCGCCTCCCTCTCTCGCGCCTCGTGCGCGGTCGTCCCCCGGGCATCCAGTCTGCCCGCGCCGACCGCTCGGTGCGCAGCCTGCGATTACTCATTTCTCGCGCGACATGCTCAGCCGCGCCACTCGGCGTGTGGCACGCTGGCGTGCATGACCGCCTCCGTCGAGCTGCGCCTGGCGAGCGGGCAGCGCGCGACGCTCGAGCCCGACCGCTGGAGCCCCGGCGCCGTCACGCTCGTCGTCGACGGCACGCCGCAATCGCACGTCGACCTCGATGACCCGAGCCGGCTGTTCTTCGAGTACGTGCAGCGCATCGGCCACGTGATCGACGAGTGGGGCGAGCCCGGGCAGCCGATGACCGCGGTGCACCTCGGCGCGGGAGGGCTGACCCTGCCGCGCTACATCCACGCCACGCGGCCGGGGTCGCGGCAGCAGGTCATCGAGCTCGATGAGCAGCTCATGGCCTTCGTGCGCGAGCACCTGCCGCTGCCGAGGAACAGCGGCATCCGCATCCGGTACGGGGATGCTCGCGCGACGCTCGCGCGACTGCCCGCCGCGCTGCACGGCGCCGTCGACCTCGTCGTGGTCGACGTGTTCAGCGGCGCACGGATTCCCGCGCACGTCACGAGCACGGAGTTCTACAGGGAGGTCGCGCGCCTGCTGGCCCCGGGCGGCATCGTCGCGGTCAACATCGCCGACGGGCCGGGGCTCGCGTTCGCGCGCGGGCAGGCGGCGACGCTGCGGCTCGCCCTCGGCGAGGTGGCGGCGCTCGCGGAGGCGAGCGTGCTGAAGGGCCGGCGGTTCGGCAACGTCGTGCTCATCGCGGGGCGCGACCCGCTGCCTCTGGAGTGGCTGCCGCGCCTCATGGCGCGCGGGCCGCACCCGGCGGCGGTGCTCGCCGGGCGCGAGCTCCTCGACTGGACGGCCGGTGCCCCCGTGGTGACCGATCAGACCGCGACGCCGTCGCCCGCTCCGAGCGCGGGCCTCTTCAGCCGCGGCTGAGCGGCACGGTGCAGAGCGGCACGGGGCAGAGCGGCACGGGGCAGAACGGTGCAGCGCAGAGCGGTGCAGGGCAGAGCGGTGCAGCTAGCGGCGCGGCGGGTCGACGATGACCGGCCGCAGCCCGCGCAGGAACGCGGCGAGCTCGTCGGCGGCCCCCGGCGCCGTGCCGACGGCGCGGGCGCTCTCGAGCACGAGGCCGAGGAAGCGGTCGAACTGCGCGTCGTCGATGCCGAGCGGGCGATGCGCCTCGCGCAGGCCCCGGCCGGTGTACTGCTCGGGCCCCCCGAGCACCGCGGCGAGGTACCGCTCGCGGTGGCGCCGCAGCCCGTCGCCGTCGACGCCTGCGAACAGCGGAGCGAGGCCGGGATCGGCTTCGAGCCGCGTCGTGAGCTCGTCAACGACACGACGGACGCCCTCGGCGCCGCCCAACCGCTCGAACAGCGTCATCGACGACCTTTCCTCATGTCAGGGGCGACTGTACACCCCGGCCGCGACATACTCACCCCGCACCCAGCGATGCGGAGCATGCTGAGCAGCAGCCGATCCGGGGGAGGAGACGTCATGGGTCAGCTGGGTCGCCGCCGCACCCGTGCACCGCACCGCGTGCTCGCGCTCGCCGTGGGGGCCGCGCTGGCCCTCAGCGGATGCGCGGCCGGTGTCGCCGAGCCCGACGACCCGCTGGCCGGGATGCTCGAGCCCGACGAGGGCGCGGGCACCGCATCCGCGTCGCCCCGCCCGACAGCCCCCGACGACCCGGCGCCCCTCGCCCCCACCGGCGACACGACCGCCCTCGCCACCGGCCTGACGACGCCGTGGTCGATCGTGCCGCTGCCGACCGGCTCGACGCTGCTCAGCGAGCGCGACACCGGGCGGGTGCTCGAGCTCACGCCCGATGGCGCCCTGCGCGTGGTCGGCACCGTGGCAGGCGTGACGCCGTTCGGCGAGGGCGGCCTGCTGGGGCTCGCCGCGCGCGACGTCGGCACGCCCTACCTCTATGTGTTCCACACGGCGGCGCAGGACAACCGCATCGTGCGATACGAGCTGACCGGCGCGCCCGGGTCGTACGGGCTCGGCGCGTCGGAGGTGCTCATCACGGGCATCCCGAAAGCGCGCAACCACAACGGCGGGCGGCTGGCATTCGGCCCCGACGGGATGCTCTACGCGAGCACCGGCGACGCGCAGCAGGTGAATCTGGCGCAGGATCAGGGCTCGCTCGCCGGCAAGATCCTGCGCATGACGCCGGAGGGCGACGTGCCCGCCGACAACCCCTTCCCCGGCTCGTACGTCTACTCGCTCGGGCACCGCAACCCGCAGGGCATCGTGTTCGACCGCGAGGGCCGCCTCTGGGCCTCCGAGCTCGGCCAGAACACCTGGGACGAGCTCAACCGCATCGAGGCGGGGGCCAACTACGGCTGGCCGGTCGTCGAGGGCATCGGCGGTCGCCCCGGGTTCGTCGACCCCGTGCAGCAGTGGCCGACGAGCGAGGCCAGCCCGAGCGGGCTCGGCATCGTCGGCGACACGCTCTTCATGGTCGCCCTGCGCGGGCAGCGCCTGTGGGCGATCGACGTCGATGCGCCGGGCACGAGCACCGCCTACTTCGTGCGCGAGCTCGGGCGGCTGCGCGACGCAGTCGCGGCCCCCGACTGCGGGCTCTACCTCATCACGACCAACACCGACGTCAACGGCCGACCCGGGCCGGACGACGACCGGCTGCTCGCCGTGCCGCTCGCTCCGCGGGGCTGACGGCCGTCGTCAGGGGTTGCGCCTAGCATCGACCGCGTGAGCGAGCTCGAGCGGGTGCGGCACTGGGCCGAGGCGCTCATCGCGCTGCACCTCGACCCGTCGTGGAGCTTCGACTTCGACCGCGCCACGCGCCGCGCCGGGCTGTGCGACTACACCCGCAAGCGCATCACCGTGTCGCGGCACCTGGCCGAGCGGTTCGACGACGATGCGATCCACCAGGTGCTGCTGCACGAGGTCGCGCACGCGCTCGCGGGCGCGGGCGTCGGGCACGGCCCGCAGTGGCGGCGCATCGCCCGCGAGCTCGGCTACGTCGGCGGCCGCACCCACGACGGTCCGATCGCCGACGACCGCGCGCGCTGGCGCGGGCGCTGCCCGCGCGGGCACGAGTTCGTGCGGTTCCGGCGGCCGTCGCGCACCGTGTCGTGCGGGCGCTGCTCGCGGCGGTTCAGCGCCGCCGCGATCATCACCTGGCACGACGCCGAGACGGCTGGCGCACGCTGATGCTGCGGGCCGCCGCATCCGCTACTCGCTGACGGTGACTTCCTTCCAGAAGGCCACGTAGTTCGAGAAGTCCTTGCCGACGCGCTCGATGCCGCTGGGGTACGGGGTCGGGTAGCTCCAGGCGCGGTCGGGCAGGCTCTGCCCATCGACCGTCACGGTGAAGTACTGGCACTCGCCCTTCCACGGGCAGGTGTAGGGGGTCGGGCTCTCGGTGAGCATCCCGGCCACGATGCTCGACGGCGGGAAGTACCAGTTGCCCTCGATCTTGATGAGCTCGCTCTCGGGAGCCTCGGCGATGACGGTGCCGTTGACGTGGGCCTTCATGGTGTCCTCCTGCGATCGATCGGGTCGGCGCCCGCGCGCGCGGGTCACTGCCGGGTACTGCCTCAGGCTGGCAGAGCGAATTCCCGCAGCACCACGAGTTCGGAGGATTCCCAGCGCGCTCGCGCCGCCGTCACGGCCTCGGGGCCCTCGCTCGCGGCGAGCATCCGCCCGCCGACCGAGGCCGTCAGCATGTGGGCGACCGCACCGCGCAGCCCCTGGAAGGCGGCGGCAGCGGCGGCCGCCTCGGGGCTCGTCGCGTCAATGCCGACCGCGCCGAGCGCGTCGATCACGGCACCGGCGAGCAGCAGATCCTCGACCGGGATGCCCTCCGGCGCCTGCACGGGCGCCCCCGCCGCCACGACCGCCACGAAGGTGCGCTCGCCGCGCGCGGCCTGCAGGTCGAGCAGCCGCTGCGCGATCGCGGATGCCGCCCCGCAGCGCGCGTCGACCACCTCGAGGTGCGGCGGAAGCGCGTCGACCGGAACGGCCTCGGTCGCGAGGCCGTCGCACCACACCAGCAGGTGAGCGCTCGCGCCGATGCGGCGCGCGCCGTCGAGCCCGACATCGAAGCGCACCTGGTAGCGCTGCTGCTCGTCGGGCGGGGTCGGGTCGATCAGGCCGGTCACAGGTCGATCGTATCGACGTGCTCCAGACTGGGCGCATGCGCGTGCGCCTCGACCTCCTGCTCGACTGCCCGGCCGATGCCGCCTGGGAGGCCCTGCACTCCCCCGCGGTCTTCCGGGCCGTGTCGGGGCCGTGGACGACGGCCGAGTCGCTCGAGCCGGGCGGGTTTCCCGAGCGCTGGCCGGGCGGCGACCACCGCGTGCGCCTGCGGCTGCTCGGCGTGCTGCCGATGGGCGAGCAGGTGATCCGGCTGCGTGACGAGGCCGCGCACGACCCGGTGCTCGGTGCGGACGCGCGCATCGTGCACGACGAGGGCGGGCCGGTGCGCGGGCCGATGACGCTCGTGCGGCACTGGCACCACCGCATGGCCATCGCGCCGAACCCGCTGAGCGGCACGGCGGGCCGGCTCGCGCCGCGCACCCGCTTCACCGACACGCTCGAGGTGCGGGCGGGCCTGCTCACCCCGCTCGCCTGGCTCGGGTTCCGGGTGTTCTGGAGCCTGCGCGGGCGGACGATCCGGCGGCTCGCGCCCGGGTGGGCGGCGCAGTTCGGCGGTGCGGCGGGCGCGGGCGGGGCGACGTGAGCGACGCATCCGGCACCCCCGATCGCGCGATCGACGCGCTCGCGATCGCCGACTGGCGCCGCCGCATCGCCGCGCTCTACGCCGAGCTGCGCGCCGCGACCGACCTCGAGGCCGCCCACGACCACTGGCGCCGCACGCGCGACGAGCTCTTCGCGCACCACCCCGCGTCGCCCCTGCTGCCCGCCGACCGCGATCGGTTCACCGGCCTGCGCGTGAAGCCCTACGACCGCGCGTGGCGGTTCACGTGCGTGATCGAGGATGCCCCGCCGCAGCGCCTCGAGGTGCCGACCGGCACCGACGGGGTCGTGCCGTTCGACCGCATCGGGCTCGTCGACGTGCCCGGCGTCGGCACGCTCGACGTCTGGCGGCTCGCCTCGTACGGGGGCGGCCTGTTCGTGCCGGTGAAGGATGCACTCGCGACGGTGCCCGGCGGCACCTACGGCGGCGGCCGCTACCTGCTCGACACCGTCAAGGGCGCCGACCTCGGCAGCGGGCGCGCGCCGTGGTCGCTCGTGCTCGACTTCAACTTCGCCTACAACCCGTCGTGCGCGTACGACCCGGCATGGGCGTGCCCGCTCGCACCGGCCGGCAACACCGTGGGCGTCGAGATCCCGGTCGGCGAGCGCTCGGGCGACGGGCGACTGGTGCTCTAGCGGCGTCGCTCCTGACGGCGTCCGGGGGGCCCGTCGGGCCGACCTGCTACGGTTGAAGCAGAGGCAGGGCCACGGATGGCCCGCCCGCGTCGTAGAACGCTTCCTCCTCCCGCCCACCGCGCACCGACTCGCGCACCGGAGCGGTTCGACACTTTCTCACGGCGAACGATGTCGGCCACCGCCGCCGTCGCCACTTCACGATCGGGTTGCCGCGCCGTGCGCGCGCAGCCGATCGGCTTGTTTCGAAAGGGACCACCGTGTCCATCAGCACCACGTCCACCATGCCCACCACCTTCAGCGCCCTCGGCGTGCCGCACCCGCTCGTCGAGGTGCTCGCCGCCCAGGGCAAGACCGAGGCCTTCCCGATCCAGGTCGACACCCTCGCCGACACGCTCGCCGGGCGCGACGTGCTCGGCCGCGGCAAGACCGGGTCGGGCAAGACGCTCGCGTTCAGCATCCCGCTCGTCGCCCGCATCGGGATGCGCACCGGCGCGCCCCGCCGCCCGATGAAGCCGCTCGGCCTCGTGCTCGCCCCGACGCGTGAGCTGGCCACGCAGATCCTCGCCGTGATCGAGCCGCTCGCCGAGGCCTACGGCATGACCGCGATGACGATCTTCGGCGGCGTCTCGCAGCACCGCCAGGTGCAGCAGCTGCAGCGCGGCGTCGACATCGTCGTCGCGGCGCCCGGCCGGCTCGAAGACCTCATGAAGCAGGGCTTCGTGTCGCTCGACGCCGTCGAGATCACCGTGCTCGACGAGGCCGACCACATGGCCGACCTCGGGTTTCTGCCCGGTGTCACGCGCATCCTGAAGGCCACGCCCGCCGGCGGGCAGCGCATGCTGTTCAGCGCGACCCTCGACAACGGGGTCGACAAGCTCGTGACGCAGTTCCTGTCGAACCCCGTGCTGCACTCGGTCGACGAGGCGAACTCGCCCGTCGCCGACATGACCCACCACGTGTTCGAGCTCGCCGGCACCGAGGAGAAGAAGCGCATGGTCACCGCGCTCGCCTCGGGCACCGGCCGGCGCATCCTGTTCATGCGCACCAAGCACACCGCCAAGAAGCTCGCCAAGCAGCTGACGGCGCAGGGCATCCCCGCCGTCGACCTGCACGGCAACCTCTCGCAGCCGGCGCGCGACCGCAACCTCGCCGCCTTCGGCGACGGCAGCGTGCGCGTGCTCGTGGCCACCGACGTGGCCGCGCGCGGGGTGCACGTGGACGACATCGAGCTCGTCATCCACGTCGACCCGCCGACCGAGCACAAGGCGTACCTGCACCGCTCGGGGCGCACCGCGCGCGCCGGCGCCTCCGGCGACGTCGTCACCCTCGTGCTGCCCGAGCAGCGTCGCGACACCGCGGCCCTGCTGCGCCAGGCGAAAATCAGCGTGCAGCCGCAGCAGGTCACCGCGAGCTCGCCGGCCGTGACGCGGCTCATCGGCGAGGTCGCCCCGCTCGTCGCCGAGCACGAGCTGCCCGCCGTGCTGCGCCCGCAGCCGCAGGGCGGCGGCACCTCGCAGGGCGCGAACGCGCAGCGCAAGCGCGCGGCGCGCGGCGGCTCCGGGGCGGATGCCGCTGCCGGCCGCGGCGCCCGCGGCGGTCGTGGCGGCGCGCGCGGCGGGTCCTCCCGCACGAGCACGTCGCAGTCGACGCCCCGCCACTCGGGCTCGGCGCAGCCCGGCACGACCCGCGCCGGGGGATCGCACAGCGACGCCGCTCGTGCGGCCGCGCCGCGCACCGAGTCTGCCGCCGCCCCGGCCCGCGCCCGTCAGGGCTCGCGACGCGCCTCCTCGCCCGCGGGCGGGGCGGGCGGCTCGACGGGCGGAATCCGCGTCGGCCAGGTCGTGCGCCAGAACGCGGCGGGCGGCCAGCGCCGAGGGCGCTGACCACAAGCACAGCGCCGCGGGCGCTGACCCACAGGCACAGCGCCGCGGGCGCTGACCCGCGGCGGCAACACCGCGCACGCGGCACGAGGCCCCGGCAGAGCATCCTCTGCCGGGGCCTCGTGCTGTCGTGCGGCGCTAGAGCGCGGCCGCCCGTCGGCGGGCGAGCAGCAGCAGCACGGCGCCGAGGAACAGCAGGGCGCCGATCAGCCAGAGCGTGAACACGATCTCGACGCCCGTCTTGGCGAGCGTGATCATGAACACGTTCGTGAGGGTCGAGTCGTTCGCTCCCCCTGCGAGCGCAAGATCGCCGAGCTGCAGCACGCCGTCGAGCCAGAGCAGCTGGCCGGTGGCCCCGCCGCTGTCGACCTCCGCGATCGAGCAGACGGCCGTGGCCGGCAGGTTCTCGAACGTGATGGTCACGCCGTCGGAGATCTCGCTGCGCACGCCGGTCGGCTGCTCCGTCGGATCGGCCGGGTCGCCGTCGACGCCGCCGAGGTCGCCGTCGCCACCGCCCTCGGTCCACGAGTCGCCGGGCAGCATCGGCACGAGCACGCCATCGCGCTCCCACATGCAGGAGGTCTCGATGATGAAGACGCTGTCGCTCGCCTCGAACGCGAACGGCCCCGCGAGCTCCTTCGTCACCGAGAAGGCGGCGAGCAGGAACGTGTTCTCGATGCCGACCGTGTGCTGCTCACCGGCCACCACCGTGAACTCGCCGTCGGTGATCGCGGTCGACGTCGCGCCGCCCGTGCGGCTCTCGGTGACGACGCACGCGGCACCGGCGGGAATCTGCTCCCACGACGCGCGGTAGCCGTTCGCGGTCGTGAGCTCGCGGGTCGCGCCGCCGGGGATGTCGAGCGTCGTGACGACGCCGTCGATCTCGAGCGTGCAGGCGAGGCTCGCCTCGAACGCGCCGCGCACGAACTGTCCGGTGCCGTCACCCGCGAAGGTCTTCTCGACCGCGACGCTGCCGACATCGAAAGTGTTGGTCACGACGAAGCCCACGGGCTCGGAACCGACCGTCACCACGTCGAGGTCGATCGCGCTCGAGGTCGCGCCCGCCGTGCGCGTCTCGACGGCCGAGCACTCGGCGTCGTGCGGCAGGCCCGTCCAGCTGGCCTCGTAGAGCGAGTCGGAGCTCAGCTCTCGGGTCGCACCGCCCGGAATCTCGATCGCCTGCTCGACGCCGTCGATGTCGCGCGTGCACGACAGCTCGACCTCGAACGGTCCGGCGCCCCACGTCGCAGCGCCCTCGCCGTCGCGCACCTTGCTGACGGCGACCTCGCCGAGCAGGAAGGTGTTGGTGACCGTGACCTCGTGCCCGCCGTCGCCGATCAGCACGTCGGCGGTGAGGTCGGCGACCGGATCGCCGCCATCGACGACGATCGTCGTCGCGGATGCTCCACCGGTGGCCGACTCGGTGACCGAGCACAGGGCGCCCGCGGCGAGGTTCTCGATGAGAACGGGGTCGTCCCCGCGCTGCAGCGTGTACGACTGCTCGAAGACGGTGCGCTCACCACTTGCGTCGTCGAGCACGCAGCGCACGTCGAGCTGGAAGGGGGCATCCGCCCAGGCGTCGGCCCCGGCGCCGGTGACCGCCTTCGTGACCGTCAGCGAGCCGACGTCGTAGGCGTTCTCGATGGCGACCGAGCTGGTGGTGCCGAGCGCGACGGTCGTGCTCGTGCCGTCGACGGTGTCGGGGTCGCCGCCGTCGACCACAACGGTCAGGGTCGTGCCCGCGGCGTCCATCGCGTCGGTCTCGGTCACGGTGCAGGAGGCGCCGTTGGGCAGCCCCTCGATCGTCCAGCTCGCGCCGTCCGCGAGGCTCTGCGCCATCGGGGTGTCGGCGTCGTAGCCCGTTCCGTAGACGGCGGCGCCCTCGAAGAGGCAGTCGACGGTCACCGGGAACGGGCCGTACGCGATCGCGGCGCCCGACTCGTCGACCGCAGCGCTGTCGACCGACTTCGACACCGTCAGCGAGGCGAGCTCGAAGGTGTTCTCGACCTCGCGCGCGGGCTGCGTCTGGTTGTCGAGCAGAACGGTGTCGTCGACGACGACCGTGAAGGTCGTGCCGGTCGCGACGTCGTCGGTCAGCTCCCCGCCGTTCTCGTCGAGGATGCGGCTCGAGGTCGCTCCGGCCGGGTCGGTCTCGGTCAGCGTGCACTCCGCCCCCGAGGGCAGCAGCGTGTACGACGCGGTGCCCCCCGCCGTGATCGACCGGGTCGCCCCACCGGCGATGTCGACGGCGATGCCGTCGCGCTCGCAGGCCAGGGTGACCTCGAAGGGACCGTCACCGAAGTCGGCACCCGCACCGACCACCGACTTCGTCACCTCGAGCTCGCCCGTCAGGTAGTAGTTCTCGAGCGTGACGCGTCCGGGCTCATCGGCGGTGATGACGATGTCGGTGCCGTCGATCACCGTGCCCGCGTCGTCGACGATGCGGTGCGCGTCGGCCCCTGTCAGCTCGACGTCGCGCTCGAAGACGGTGCAGGTCGAGCCGTCGGCGAGGTTCTCGATCGTGGTGACGCCGTCGGCGGCGACCGTCACGTCGCCGTCGAACGAGACGACGCCGTCGGCGGTCTCGCAATAGAGCGCGGCGGTGAAGGATGCGGGCGCGAACTGGTCGACACCCCCACCGATGACATCCTTCGTGATCGTGAAGCTCGACACCCCGTAGCGGTTGGTGAACTGCGTGGAGTTGCGCGTGACCGGGTTGGTCGCGTCCGCCGCGAGCGAGGCGATCGTCGTCGTCACGCCGTCGATCGAGGTCTGCGTGCTGTTGACCGTGCGCAGGATCGATGTCGAGTCAGCACCCTGGGTGTTCGTCTCGGTGACGGTGCACGAGCCGCCGGCGGGCAGGCCGGTCAGCGTGCGGGTCTCGCCGTGGCGCAGCGCGAACGTCATCGGCGAGCTGCTGAAGCCGCTCGCGAGCACGGTCTGCGACTGGAAGGTGCACGCCACCTCGTACGCGAAGGGGTCGGCCGGGTAGACCGGGTTGCCCTCGGCGTCGACGGCCGCGGTCTGCACGGTCTTGCCGACCGTGAGCGAGGCGAGGTCGAAGCGGTTGGTGATCGTGCGCGCAACGGTCGAGTTGGCCGTGATCGTGGCATTGCTCGGCAGCGTCACCGCGGTGGCACCGGCGTTGTTCGGCTCCGTGATGACGCAGACCGACCCCGCCGGGATGTTGTCGATCGTGCGGGTCAGCGAGCTCGGCGGGTTGCTGTTGTCGAGCGTGAACGTGCCCCACCACACCGAGTTCGACGGCGCTCCGACGGTGGTCGGCGTGGCCGATGCTCCCGTGCGCGTGCAACTGACGCGGACGGTGAAGGTACCGTCGCCGTACTCGGCCGCGCCAGCGCCGGTGATGGCCTTGGTGACGCTGAGCGATCCGACCGCGATGGTGTTGGTGTAGTCGACCTGGTTCGTCGGGGCGCCTCCGGCCGTGTCGGGCGCGAGCACGATGTTCGACGCGATCGCGCCGGACGTCGAGCTGCCCGCGACGCCGCCCACAGTCACGACCTTGGTGACGGTCGCGCTTCGGGTGGTCGTCTCTGTGACCGTGCAGACCGCGCCCGCCGGGAGGTCGGTGTACGTGCGCGACCCCCCGTGGCTGAGCGTGAAGGTCGAGGGCGTCATGGTGACCGCCGTCGGGCCGGACCCGTTGTCGTAGGTGCAGGCGATGCTGAACGCGAAGCTGCCCGGCGAGACCGGGTTGCCGGCCTCGTTCACGGCACCGTTCATGTTCACGGTCTTGGTGATCGTGATCGACGCTTCCTCGTACGTGTTCGTGACCGTGCTCTGCTCGATCGCGGGGCGATCATCGAACGCGGGCACGGGGTTGAACACGGTCGAGGGGCTCGAGGGCAGTGCTCGCGAGACGACCTGCTCGGGGCTGATGACCGTCTCGGTCGCCCCGGTCGTGCCGACCTCGCTCACATCGCAGACGGCGTACAGCGGGATGCCGAGGATGCGCGTCGCGGCCGCATCGCCCGTCAGGGTGAACGGCGAGCGGTTGGCACCCGTGCTGCTCAGCAGCTGGATGGGCTCGGGACCATGCTCGGTGCCCGCGCCGTCGATGTCGACCGTGCAGGCCAGCGCGACCTGGAAGGTTCCGGGCGCGAACCGCTCGCCCGTGCCGTCGACGACCTTCGCGAGGTCGACCGCGCCCGTGGCGAGGGCGACGCCGACCTTGCGCGGCTCGGTCACGAACCGGTACGGCAGGTCGTTGACGCCGTCGAAGCCGCGCGCGGCGCCGGCGATCGAGTTGTAGGCGATGGAGTCGCGCGCGAGGTTCGCGTTCGTCTCGCGCAGCACCGGCTCGAGCGCCGTGCGGGTGCGGTACGCGATCGACACCGCCTCGCCGGGCGCGAGCCCGACGGGGGTGATGCCGCCGTCTTCGAAGTCGATGACGAACTTCAGCGCGACGACGCTCTCGAGCAGCGCGGTGGAGGGGGCATCGGGCATGACCTGCCAGCCCGTCGCCGGATCGGCGCGGTCGGGCAGGCCGCCGGCCTGGGCGCTGGTGACGCAGGGCCAGTACGCCTCGACCATGGGCGGGTCGCTCGTCGGCGACATGCCCAGATCGTTCTGGATGTCGGCGCCGTTGCACGCGGGCGTGGCCAGGTCGAGCCGGTCGGTGTAGTAGACCGTCAGGGCCTCGTCGGGGTAGCCGACGAGGCGCGGGCGCTCGAGCAGGATCGGCGCCCAGCGCGAGCTGCGCGCGTCGTTGATGATCACGCCGCGGTCGTTCTCGCGCGGCAGCACGTCGATCGACGAGATCTGGTGCACGCGCACGTTGCCGGCGTTGAAGAAGTAGCCGACCCACTCCTCCTCGCCGCCCGGTCGCGTGATCGGCACGCAGGGGTAGCGGTAGTAGAGCTCGCCGTCGACGGCGAGCGTCGGGGCCGAGCAGTCGGCGGGGTTGCTCGGCACGGTCTTGATCACGCCGAGGTCGTCGTAGGGCGCGCCCGTCGCCGGGTCGATGAGCGGCAGACCGTCCGTGCCGAGCGGCCCGGCCTCCACACCCTTCACGCCCTTGATGATGGTCATGGGCGCGCTCGGCAGTGCCCAGACGCGCGTGGTCGCGGTGCAGGAGGCCACCTCGAAGATCGTCGGATCGAGCACCGTGTCGGTCGCCGGGGTGCACTCGTCGAACGGCTGGTCGCTCGTGACCGTCGCGCTGTTGAGCACGAAGTTCTCGGTGGCACTGCCCGCCTCGAAGAACTGGCGGAACTGCAGCGGCGCGCTGATCGTCAAGGTCCAGTCGTGCTCGAGCACGAAGGCGGGGTCGATCGTGATCGTGAGCGGCTGCCCCGTGACCTCGGCGGTGCCGAGGGTGGCCGTGAAGCTCGGCGCGGCGACGGGCTGGTTGGCCTCGTCGAGCACCGTGAGCTCGATGATGTCGGCGGGCTCGTAGGGCAGGCTCGTCTCGGGGTCGAGCGGCAGCACGAGCTGCGGGCCCTGGCCGTCGACGGGGATCAGGTCGACGATCTCGAGCCCGGTCAGCTGCTTGTCGAGCCCGCTGCCGCGGTTCGTGACCTCGATCTCGTAGGGGATTGGAGCGCCGAGCGTGAGCGGGCCGAACGGCGTCTTGATGATCTGCACCTTGGCCGGGCGGTGCTGGAAGAGGATCTGCTTGGTGTCGTCGTCGGTCGCCTCCCAGAGGGGAGCATCCGTGCCGTTGTCGGCCCACGAGGTGACCGTCAGGTCGTTCGTGAAGACGCCGATCTCGGTCTCTCCCGGCGCGGGCTGCGTGTAGATGTACAGCGTCGAGGGCACGGGCTCGTCGACCGGCTCGACGAGCGTGTCGCGGCGGGTCACCGTGAAGCGCAGCGTCTGGCTGGGGTTGAAGGGGCGCTCCCACGCGGCGCCGTCGGCGCGCGTGTACTGGGCGCGAATGCCCCGGATGTCGGCCACCGTGGCACCGGGCGGCAGCGTCGGCAGCGCGAGCGAGCTGGCGAGGGTGCCCTCGACCCAGCAGGCCGCGAGGTCGGTGCTGCCCGCGCACTCGACGATGAGGTCGCCCGTGCCCGGGTCGACGCTGTAGTCGACCCCGATGAGCACATCGAGCTTGACCCGGTTGATCGGGGTGGCGAACGAGTGCGAGCCGAACGCGGTGAAGCTGTACGCGTTCCAGAAGGTCGGGCTGATGTCCTCGAACAGCATGTCGGTCGACCGGACCGTGCCCGAGGGCTGTCCGGTGAGCGTCACCGTCGCGACGCGCGAGTTGCCGTCGATCTGCGTCGCGGGCGTGCTGGGGGTCGCGGTGGTGTCGGCGACGATGCCCTTCGTGGCGGTGACGCCGTAGGTGAAGTCGACGACGGCGACCGACGCCGAGTCCTCGGCGAGCAGCGTGTAGTCCGTCTCGCCCAGCGGCGGGGCGATGACCCCACCCGGGTCGACGATGCGCGCCTGCGCGGTGTTGTCGACGATCGGGCTGCTTGTCGAGTCGACCCGTGTGCCCGCGTCGCTGCGCAGCGTGGGCCGCAGCTGGGTGTCGATGACCAGCCGGGTCGATGCCTGCACGTCGATGCGACCGGTGTGCACGACCTCGATGCCCACGACATCGGCCAGCTGCGCCGTGGTGAGCGCGAGCGCGGCGCTGACCGTGTGGCTGGTCACGCCGCCGCCCTCGCGGGTCAGCAGCACCTCGCTCGCGGTCGCGCCCGAGGGCACGGTGAGCGTGACGATGTCGAAGAGGTTGACCGCGTCGAAGGGATCGGTGCCGCCGACCGGGTCGACGATGGCGAGCTCGTCGACGCGGGAGACCGACTCGTTGGTGGCCTCGATCGTCATGCGCGCGCGGGGGTAGAGCGACTGCGGCGTGCCGTCGGGCGGCGTACCGAGCGGGCCGTCGACCCAGGTCTTCGTGATGTCGACCGTCAGCGGCGTGTCGAGGATCAGGATGTCGTCGCTCGCGGTGCGCGAGAGCAGCACGGCCTCGGCCGCATCGCGCCCCTGCATGAGAGCGGTGTTGCGCACCAGCCCGAAGTCGCCCGGCAGGTTGTACTCGGCCTCGCGGGTCGATCCGAGCACGGCGACGCTCGGGTCGCTGCGGCGCACATCGCGCACCTCGAAGACCAGGCGGAGGTCTCGGCTCAGGCTCATCGAGGGCGCGACACCGGTGCCGACGGGCGGCGCGAGCGGGTTCGTGCCGATGCGGCTGCCGCGGGTCGGGCTCTCCTCGACGATGAGGCGCACGCCGGTGGCGTTGGCGCTCTCGCTCGCTGTGAGCGTGTAGCCCGGGAAGGTTCCGTCGCAGGCGCTGCCCGCGCAGGGGTTGCCGCTCGCGGGCGTCCACCCGGAGCCCGGCAGGTAGAGCTCGACGGCGACGATGCGGTCGTAGGTCAGCAGCGGGTCCATGGCGGGGGTGATCGCCGGGATGCGCACGAGATCGAAGGCCTCGAACACCGTGTCGGCGACCGAGGTGGTGGCCGGGTCGCTCGCCGTGTCGGCCACGACGACCGAGTCGAAGGCCGCCCCGCCCGTGCCCCAGCTGATCTCGACGGTCGCCTCGTCGGCCGAGCGGGCGTTGACCGCCTCGATGCCCGTGCTCGTGACCGGCAGCCAGCGCTTGGCGATGGCGGTGACGTTGCCGCCGGGGCCGCCCGTTCCGCCCTCGGTCGCGGTCGGCAGCAGCGTGATGCTCTCGGTGGTGTCGGCCGTCGCCTCGGTGGGGTCGGCGGTCGGGTTCGCGACGCGGCTCTGCGCGGCGTTGTCGATGACGACGGTCTCGGTGCGCGTGCCCGACGCGGCCTCGCCCGTGCCGTCGCGCAGCTGATCGCGCAGGCTCACCGACAGGTTCGGCTGGGCGCTGAAGCCGGGGTTCAGCAGGGTGCCGAGCGTGTCGTAGTCGACGTGACGGTAGGTGAAGCGGATGCCCTCGAGCTCGCTGCGGATGGCCGGGTCGATCGTCGTCGACAGGAAGGTCGGGCCGACGATGCCGGTCGCACCGGGCAACGGTAGCCAGTCGGTGCCGTCGAAGTACTCGACCGACAGCGTCGTGCTGCCGGGCACCGCTGTGGCGACGATCGCTCGCAGGTCGAACCAGTTCCAGAACTCGTCGGTGCCCGCGTCGAGCGGGTCGGTGATGACGAGCGCGGTCGAGCCGACCGTCGACGCGGTGGGGTCGACGACCGCCGCCGGGAGCGGCGTCACCCGGGCCGGGATCGAGATGAGGCTCGTCGCACCGGCAATCCCGTAGAGCTCGTCGGGGCTCGCCGTCTTCGCGATGGACGTGTTGACGCGCGCGGTGCGCCGGGTCAGGTCGTCGTCGGCCTCGGCGGAGTCGGTCTCGTCGGCGAGGGTGACGACGTCGACGCGCACCGTGTTGGTCTCGGTCGCGTCGCTCAGCACCGTGTCGGTCATGGCGAGGAACGGGAGCACGGCGTACTGGCCGGGAGCCATGCCTCCGGGCAGGGTGCTGAGGAACCGCACGCGGATGTCGGTCACGAGCGCCGCATCCACCGGATCGGGAAGGGTGCCGGCCGTCGTCGTGACGATCGGCGCGCTGAAATCGAGGTCGCCCTCGTAGCGGTAGCTCACCTCGGCGCTCGTGGCCCCGACGGGCCACTCGATGTCGGCCTGCACCCAGCCGTCGAAGGTGAGGCCCTGGTCGGCGAGCGACGTTGAACCCGGAGCCGGCTCGGTGATGGTGAGCTCCTTGAGCCCGAAGTCGCCGCCGTTCGAGCCGCCGATCTCGGCGCGCACCTGCTGGCCGCCGATGATCGAGTTCACGTCGAACTGCTTGGTGGCGATCGGGCGGATGCTCGGCGGCCCGATCACGATCGAATCGGTCGCCTGCACCGGGGTCGTGCTGTCGCTCGCGAAGGTCACCCACGACGATGCCGTGTTGGTGATGGTCGTCGGCTCGGTGACGGCCGCCGCGGCCGCGCTGAGCTGCGTGTCGAGCGTCAGGGCCGCCGTGGCCCCGATGGCGATGCGCCCGCCCGTCGAGCTCGTGAAGACGAAGCGCAGGGCCTGGATGTCGGCAGGCGCGACGCCGCTCGGCAGCGCGGCGGTCGCGGAGGGGGTTCCCGTGGACCACGTGGTGCCGTTGAACCAGTCGACCCGCACCCGGTCGGCGCCGCTGGGCATCGTGACGCCGCTGATGCCGCTGGGCTGCAGGAGGTCGAGCACCGTCGACGCGGTGTTCGAGGGCTCTTGGATGGTCAGCGAGTCGACCGAGCCGTTGCTCGTGTTGGTGGCCCCGAGCGCGATCGCGACGCTCGTGCCGAGAACGGCCGTCGC
>JAIXXG010000008.1 GCA_027490915.1 Microbacteriaceae bacterium | reverse complement strand
TACGCCGGCGTGCACCCCGAGGTGCTCGCCGCCATCGCCGATGCGAACGGCGGCCACCAGATCGCCTACGGGGAGGACCAGTACACGGCCCGCCTCGCCGAGGTCGTGAAGGCCGAGTTCGGCGAGAAGGCCGAGGTGTTCCCGGTCTTCAACGGCACGGGGGCGAACGTGCTCGCCCTCACGGCGCTCATGCCGCGCTGGGGTGCCGTGATCGCGAGCGGCACCGCGCACATCCACACCGACGAGGGCGGGGCGCCCGAGCGCGTCAGCAGCCTCAAGCTCTTCACGGTGCCGACGCCCGACGGCAAGCTCACGCCCGAGCTCATCGCCACCGAGGCGTTCGGCTGGGGCGACGAGCACCGCGCGCAGCCGCTCGCCGTGAGCATCACGAACACCACCGAGCTCGGCACGCTCTACACGCCCGACGAGGTGCGCGCGATCGCCGACTACGCCCACGCGCACGGCATGGCCCTGCACCTCGATGGCGCCCGAGTCTGGAACGCGGCCGCGGCACTCGGCACGAGCCTCCGCGCGTTCACCGCCGATGCAGGCGTCGACATCCTGTCGCTCGGCGGCACCAAGAACGGCCTGCTCGGCGCCGAGGCCATCGTCGTCATCAACCCCGAGCGCGTCGAGGGGCTCATCTACCTGCGCAAGATGTACATGCAGCTTGCGAGCAAGATGCGGTTCCTCTCGGCGCAGCTGCTCACGCTCTTCGACGAGGGGCTGGGCATCCGCTCGGCCAGCCACGCGAACGCGATGGCCGCGCGCCTGCGAGCGGGCCTCGAGGGGATGCTCGCCGACGGCTCGCTGCCCGCCGGCTCGCTCGGCTTCAGCCAGACCACCCAGGCCAACGCCGTGTTCGCGCTGCTCAGCAACGATGCCGCCGACCGGATCCGCGAGCGCGTGCGCTTCTACGACTGGGATCGCGCCCGGGGCGAGGTGCGCTGGATGTGCGCCTTCGACACCACCGAGGCCGACATCGACGGGTTCTTGGCCATCGTGCGCGAGGAGCTCACGCGGTCGTGATTCCGGGCGGCCTCCAAGCCGCACCGCGCACGCTGGAAGGGTGAGCGAGCCCGACCCCCGCATCCTGCAGCCCGGCGACCCCGGGTACGAGGCCGCGGGTGCCGCCCCCCGCATCACGAGGCCGCGCTCGGCGGCGAAGTCTGCGCGCGAGGCGATCCGCCGCAACCCCCGGCTCGACCAGGCCTACCGCACCGGCGTGAAGGTCGTCGGCGGCACGACCGTGGGGCTCGGTGTCGTGCTCATGCCGCTGCCCGGCCCGGGCACGCTCATCGCGCTCGGCGGCCTCGCGATCCTCGGCACCGAGAGCGAGCGCGCGAAGCGGCTCAACCAGCAGGGCGTCGCACTCGCGAAGCGGGCGGCCGCCTCAGCGAAGGCGGCGCGCGAGAAGCGCGCCGCGCGCGCTGACCGAAAGGATGCACCGCAGGCGTAGCGTGGGTCGCATGCGATTCGGACTCTTCATCCCCCAGGGCTGGCGCCACGACCTCGTCGACATCGAGCCGACCGAGCAGTGGGCGGTGATGAAGCGCCTCGCGCAGCACGCCGACCGCGGGCCGTGGGAGTCGATCTGGGTCTACGACCACTTCCACACCGTCCCCGTTCCGAGCGACGAGGCGACGCACGAGGCCTGGACCCTCATGTCGGCCTTCGGCGCGATCACCGAGCGCGTGCGCCTCGGCCAGATGTGCACGTGCATGGGCTACCGCAACCCCGCGTACCTCGCGAAGGTCGCGGCGACCGTCGACCACGTGTCGGGCGGCCGCGTCGAGATGGGTATCGGCGGCGGCTGGTACGAGCACGAGTGGAACGCCTACGGCTACGGCTTCCCCGAGATCGGCGACCGGCTGCGCATGCTCGACGAGGGCGTGCAGATCATGCGGCAGGCGTGGTCGCACGGCACGGCGACCCTCGACGGCCGGTACTACCAGGTCGACGGCGCGATCGTGCGGCCGCTGCCGGTGCAGAAGCAGGGCATCCCGTTCTGGATCGCCGGAGGCGGCGAGAAGGTGACCCTGCGGATCGCCGCGCAGTACGGGCAGTACACGAACTTCGGCGGCGACGCGGAGGAGTTCACGCGCAAGAGCGAGATCCTCCGCGGGCACTGCGAGCGGCTCGGCACGAGCTTCGAGGCGATCACGCGCTCGTCAAACTTCAACGTCGTCGTCGGCCGCGACGCGGCGGAGGTCGCCGATCGCATCGCCGCGATCGAGGCGCGCCTGACCCCGTACCTCGGCGAGGCGCGCGCCGCGAAGGCGGTCGCCGACCTGCGCGACGGCACGGGCCTCGCCGGCACGCCGGAGCAGCTCGTCGAGACGCTGCGCGCCCGCGAGGCGCTCGGCATGACCTACGCGATCACCTACTTCGCCGAGGCCGCCTACGACGCGAGCGGCATCGAGCTGTTCGAGCGCGAGGTGATTCCCGCACTGCAGTAGTCTCGTCGGTCCGGCCGTCGCGGTCGGCTGTCGAGAGGAAAACCGTGCTGGATGCCCTGCTCGCCGGTGTCGTCGCCGGCTACGCCATCGCCATCCCCGTGGGGGCGATCGCCGCGCTGCTGATCACCCTCGGCGCGCAGCACGGCGCGCGCGTGGCCGCGGGCGGAGCGCTCGGCGCCGCGACCGTCGATGGGCTCTACGCGACCGTCGCCGTCACGGCGGGGGCCGTGATCGCCCCGCTCATCGCGGCCGTCGAAGAACCGCTGCGCTGGATCTCGGTGGTGGTGCTCGTGGTGCTCGGCATCATGCTCGCGCTTCCGGCGTTCCGCCGGCGCACGGCACCGGTGGCCGCCGCGACGATCGACGCCGGCGGGGATGCGCAGGCCTCCGCCCGCGTGCGCACCGCGACCTTCCGCCGCCTGTTCGTGACGGTCGGCGCGCTCACGCTGGTCAACCCCGTCACGGTCGTCTACTTCGCCGCGCTGGTCGGCAGCTCGACGCTCGCCGTCGATGCCGGCGCCGCGGAGCGCCTGGTGTTCGTCGTCGCCGCCTTCGCCGCCTCGCTCAGCTGGCAGCTGCTGCTGACCACGGCGGGTTCGCTCGTCGGCCGGGTGCTCACCGGCCCGACCGGCGCCCGCGTCACGGCCCTCGTCGGTGGCGCGCTCGTCATCGCGCTGGCCGTGCGGGCGGCGGTCGCGGCCTAGAGCCGCGTGCGACTAGAGCGCGAAGTCGGCGTCGCTCGGCCCGGCCTCCCCGGGCACCGGGGCATCGGCCATGCGCTCGACGACGAGGTCGTCGCCGTCGGGCGACACCTGCACACGCACGACGTCGCCATCGGCGATCGTGCCGGAGAGGATCGCGCGGGCGAGGGCGTCGTCGATCTCGTGCTGCATGAGTCGCCGCAGCGGCCGCGCGCCGTACACGGGGTCGTAGCCGCGCTCGGCGAGCCAGGTGCGGGCATTCGGCGTCACCGCGAGCTGCAGGCGACGCTCGGCGAGGCGACGCTCGAGGCGGTCGATCTGCAGCGAGACGATCTGGCCGAGGTCGTCGGTCGAGAGCGGCGAGAACACGACGATGTCGTCGAGGCGGTTGACGAACTCGGGCTTGAAGGCCTGCCGCACGATCTCGTTGACGCCCGCGACCTTGGCCGGCCAATCGAGCGTCGGGTCGATGAGCAGCTGCGAGCCGAGGTTCGACGTGAGGATGAGGATCGTGTTGCGGAAGTCGACCGTGCGGCCCTGGCCGTCGGTGAGGCGCCCGTCGTCGAGCACCTGCAGCAGCAGGTCGAAGACCTCGGGATGCGCCTTCTCGACCTCGTCGAGCAGGATCACCGAGTACGGCCGGCGGCGCACGGCCTCGGTGAGCTGGCCGCCCTGCTCGTAGCCGACATAGCCGGGAGGGGCGCCGATGAGCCGCGAGACGCTGAACTTCTCGCCGTACTCGCTCATGTCGATGCGCACCATCGACTTCTCGTCGTCGAACAGGTAGTCGGCGAGCGCCTTCGCGAGCTCGGTCTTGCCGACGCCCGTCGGGCCGAGGAAGAGGAACGAGCCGGTCGGGCGGTCGGGGTCGCTGATGCCCGCCCGGGTGCGGCGCACGGCCTCGCTGACCGCGACGACCGCGTCGCGCTGCCCGATGATGCGCTTGCCGAGTTCGGCCTCGAGCGTCAGCAGCTTCTCGGTCTCGCCCTGCGTCAGACGGTCGACCGGGATGCCCGTCCAGGCCGCCACGACCGCGGCGATGTCGTCGTCCGTCACCTGGTCGTTGACCATGCGCGGGCCGCTCTCGGCGGTCTCCGCCTCGGCGAGCTGGGTCTCGATGCCCGGGATCACCTCGTAGTTGAGCTTCGAGGCCTTCTGGTAGTCGCCCTCGCGCATCGCGCGGTCGAGCTCGATGCGCGCGTCGTTGAGGCGCGTCTTGAGCTCGCCGACCGCGGTCAGCCCCGACTTCTCGGCGGCCCAGCGCTTCTCGAGAGCATCCCGCTGCGCCGTCTTCTCAGCGAGCTCCTCGCGCAGCTTCGCGAGGCGCGCCTTCGAGGCCTCGTCCTTCTCCTTCTTGAGCGCGAGCTCCTCGATCTCGAGGCGGGTGACGGCGCGCTTGAGCTCGTCGAGCTCGACGGGGCTCGACTCGATCTCCATCTTGAGCCGGCTCGCGGCCTCGTCGACGAGGTCGATGGCCTTGTCGGGCAGCTGGCGGCTGGTGATGTAGCGGTTGCTGAGGGTCGCGGCGGCGACCAGCGCGCTGTCGGCGATCGCGACCTTGTGGTGCGCCTCGTAGCGCTCCTTCAGACCCCGGAGGATCGCCACCGTGTCTTCAACGCTCGGCTCGCCGACGTAGACCTGCTGGAAGCGGCGCTCGAGCGCGGCGTCCTTCTCGATGAACTCGCGGTACTCGTTGAGCGTGGTCGCGCCGATGAGCCGCAGCTCGCCGCGGGCGAGCATCGGCTTGAGCATGTTGGCAGCCGCGACCGAGCCCTCTCCGCCGCCCGCGCCCATGAGGGTGTGCAGCTCGTCGATGAAGGTGATGACCTGGCCGTTCGACTCGTCGATCTCCTTGAGCACGGCCTTGAGGCGCTCCTCGAACTCGCCACGGTACTTGGCCCCAGCGATGAGGGCGGCGATGTCGAGGCCGACGAGCTGCTTGTCCTTGAGCGAGTCGGGCACGTCGCCCGCGACGATGCGCTGGGCGAGACCCTCGACCACGGCGGTCTTGCCGACGCCGGGTTCGCCGATCAGCACGGGGTTGTTCTTCGTGCGGCGGCTGAGCACCTGGCTGACGCGGCGGATCTCGGCGTCGCGGCCGATGACCGGGTCGAGCTTTCCCGCCCGGGCGATCTCGGTGAGGTTCACGCCGTACTGCTCGAGGGCAGACTTCTGGGCCTCCTGGCTGGAGGGGGCGCCCTGCATGTTGGCCATCGTGTGCACTCCTGGACGAAACCTGAGTCGAACAGACTCAAGTTTACGCGCTCGCCTGTCCGCCCGCCAGCCGCCAACTGTCGCTCGGGTGTGCTGAGGGCGAACAGGGAATGACCGGCGGAGCATCGGGCTTGCACTGTCCATGACGACCATCGGCATCATCGGCAGCGGCAACATCGGCAGCGCGCTCGCGCGAGCGCTCACGGCGGCCGGGCACGCGGTCGTCATCGCGAACTCGCGGGGCCCGGCCTCGCTCGAGCCTCTCGTGAGCGAGCTGGGCAACCGCGCCCGCGCGGGAACGGTGGCCGACGCGTCGACCGCAGGGCCGGTCGTGGTCGTCACGGTGCCGCTCCACGCGGTGTCGAGCATCCCCGCCGAGCCCCTCGCCGGCCGGATCGTCATCGACACGAACAACTACTACCCCGGGCGCGACGGGGCGATCGCCGACCTGGATGCGGGCCGCACCACCACGTCGCAGCTGGTCGCCGCGCACTTCAGCGGGGCTCGCGTGGTCAAAGCCTTCAACCACATCCCCGCGCGCGACATCCTCGCCCACGCGGCACCGACAGGCACCGACGATCGACGGGCTCTCGCGGTGTACGCCGACGACGCCGAGGCGCGTGAGGTCGTGACACGACTGATCGACGAGGTCGGCTTCGACGTCGTCGACGGCGGGCCGCTCGCCGACAGCTGGCGCATCGAGCGCGACACCCCCGGGTACATCCCGCACTTCACGGCGGCGCAGCTGCGCGAGAAGCTCGCCGAGGCCGAGCGCCGCCCCGCCTGAGCTCAGCGCTCGCGTCGCCGTGATGCCGTCACGGTGAACTTCGGAGTGCGGGCGAGCTGCCGGGTCGGCCCGACGAGTCGCTCGAGGGCGGGCCGGTAGCCGAGCGAGCTGTTCCACACCACGCGCAGCTCGCCGCCGGGCCGCAGCACGCGCGCTGCATCCGTGAACAGCCGCAGCGCAATGCCCGTGTGCACCGCAGCCCCCACGTGGAACGGCGGGTTCAGCACGACGAGGTCGGCGCTCGCGTCGGGCTGGGCCGCCAGCCCGTCGTCGAGCACGGTCTCGACCCGCACCGCGTTCGCCTCGGCCGTCAGCGCCGCCGACCGCACGGCGATCTCCGAGACGTCGGTCGCGATCACCCGCGCCCTGGCATCGTTGCGGGCGAGCGCGCACGCGAGCACCCCCGAGCCGCAGGCCAGATCGATCGCGGTCTCGTACGGCGGCAGAGAATCGAACGTCGAGAGCATCGCTCGGGTGCCGATATCGAGGGATGCCCCCGCGAACACCCCCGGCAGCGCGACGATCTGCAGACCGCTGTCGGGGTCGTGCCCGCGCGCAGGCTCCGCGGGAGGGAGGGCGATCGGCCCGCGCGCGATCAGCAGTCGTGCCTTCCCGCGGGCGAGGGTGACGTCGAACTGGGCGAAGCCCCGCCGCAGTACCTCGTTCTGGGTCGGGGTCATGTGCTTGACCATGTTGCCCGCGACGACCACGAGGTCGTCGTGCGCGGTCGCGGCGAGGTGGCGCACGAGCGCGTCGAGTCGGTCGAGCGAGCGGGGCAGGCGCACGAGCGCGAGGCGGGCATCCGGCGTCATCAGCGCCTCGAGGGCGACCGACTCGATCACGACGGCCCCGCCGAGCCGCTGGGCGTTCTGCGCGATGGCGCGGCGAGCGATGAGGGAGTCGCTGTGCCCGCGCACCAGCGACGCGCCGAGAGCGGCAGCGCCGAGAGAGAGCGCCCCGTGCGTGTCGTCGACGACGATCACCGGGCGGTCGGGTGCCGCCGCAATGAACGGCGCGGCGGTCTCGAGCAGATAGCGGTCGGCCGCGTCCCACGCCCGCAGCTCGGGCGCCTCGATGTCGGGCGCGCGCCGCAGGCCCGCGAGACGCGCATGGAGGGGGGCGGCGGGCACGCCCGCCAGCCTAGGCGCGGGCGAGGAGGTCGGCGACGCGCGACTGCAGCTCGCCCGAGCGGAACGGCTTGATGACGAAGTCGTCGACCCCGGCGGCGAAGGCGGCGTCGATGTCCGACTGCTGAGCTCGTGCCGTCAGCATGATGATCGGCAGCGACCGCGCCTCGGGATGCGCGCGCAGAGCTGTGCAGAGCTCGAGGCCGCTCAATCCCGGCATCATCCAGTCGACGAGCACCAGATCATGCGGCCGCTCCAGAGCAATCCTCAGACCCTCGGCCCCGTCGGTGGCCGTGACGACCTCGTGGCCCTCGCGGCTCAGCCGAGCCACGATGAGCGCGAGAATATCTGGCTCATCCTCACACACCAGAACGCGCGCCATCGGTGCACCCCCATCTCCCCCTGACGGTCTAGCCTCTGCTCTGTGACACCGATTCGTCAACAGGAGCTGCAGCGACAGGACGCCGCTCTGCTCGGCGCGGTCGGCCTCATCCAGCGGTCTCGCGACCTCCCCCGGCCCGTGTACGTCGCGCTCATCACGGCCCTCGCCCTGATCACCTTCGGCCTCGGCTTCGCCGCGCTCGCGCTCACCCCGCCCGGGGGAACGGCGGCGATCTGGTGGCCGGCAGCGGGCACGAGCGCCCTTCTTGCCCTGCTCTACCGCGGCCCGCGATGGCAGGTGATGATCATCGTCGCCGGGGTGGCCGCGAGCTCGAACCTGCTCATCGGCCGTCCCCCGGTCTTCGCCCTCTGGGCGGTCATCATCCTGGTGAGCGAGCTCGCCGTGTTCCTCGCGGTGCTCGGCCCGCAGGCGCGCAGCGCGATGCTTGCATCGTCGCGCGGGTTGACGCGCTTCATCCTCGCGGCGGTCGCCGCCTCGACCACCGTGGGCGTGATCGGAGCGGCGTCCTTCATCCTGCTCGTCGGCGCAGACCCCCTCGTCTCCTTCGCGTCGCTCGTTCCCTCCCACCTCTCGGCCCTGCTGCTGGTCGTGCCGATCGCCCTGGTTCCGTTGCCGCGCGGGCTGTCGCGACAGCGCACCGAGCTGCTGTTCCAGGCGAGCCTCACCGCGGTCGTGGCCCTCCTGATCTTCGCGCCCTTCCAGTCGGAGGCGATCGGAGCGCTGCTGTTCCCGTTCTTCGGGTGGGCCGCGACGCGCTTCCCCCCGATCGTCGCCACGGTCGAGCTCGTCGTACTCGGCGCATTGGCCTCGGTGCTCACGGTGCTCGGGGGCGGGCCCTACGCCGGGGTCGAGGCAGGCCTTCCCGCGGCGCTGCTCGTGCAGGTCTACCTGCTGTCGATGGCCATCACGATCCACTTCATCACGAGCGTGCGCAGCGAGCGCGCCGAGCTGCGGGCCGAGAACGACCGCCGGGCGGCCCTGCTGCGGGGCGGGTTCGTCGGCTCGCAGGTGGGGTCGGCCTTCGTGCGCGCCGACGAGCAGGGCGCCCCCACCGTGCTCGAGGCGAACGAGGTGGCCCACGGCATCATCGCCCCGGGCTGGTTCGAGCCCTTCATCGCCGCCTGGGTGAGCAGCGGCGCCGAGGCCGTCAGCACCGAGGTGCTGCTCGACGACGGTCGCACGCTGCAGGTCTACGGTCGACGGGTCGAGACCGCCGACGGCGACACCGTGCTGGGCGTGCAGCTGGTCGACATCAGCGACTTCGTCGCGGCCCAGCGCGCGATGGTGCACATCGTCGAGCGCGAGCGCACGGTGGTCGAGGAGATGCGCGCCCTCGCCCAGCAGAAGGACGACTTCGTCTC
>JAIXXG010000033.1 GCA_027490915.1 Microbacteriaceae bacterium | reverse complement strand
TCCCAGGTTCAAGTCCTGGTATCCCCACTCTGTTCTCTGTCACGCCGCCGCTCCTGCGGCGTGACGGCGCTTCCGCGAGACGAGCGCGGTCGTCTCGCTTCGCGTGTCGGCTAAACTCGAGGCTTCGGGGCCTTAGCTCAATTGGTAGAGCGCCTGCTTTGCAAGCAGGAGGTCAGGGGTTCGATTCCCCTAGGCTCCACGGTGTTGATTTCTGGCTGCGCCGCCGCTCCTGCGGCGCAGCGCGCTTCGCGCACCGAGCGCGGTCGCTGCGCTTCGCGCCTCTCGGCTGATGGTGCTCGAACTGCCGCTCCTGCGGCGCAGCGCGCTTCGCGCCCCTCGGCTCATGGTGCTCGAACTGCCGGCCGTGCGGCGCGGCGTGCTTCGCGCGGCTAGGGGCGGTCGGCCGGCGCGGGCAGGAAGGTCACCGTCGCGATGAGGCCGCGCGGGTCGCCGCGCCGCAGCGTGACCTCCGCTCCGCTCGCGCGCGCGAGCTCGGCGACGATGGCGAGGCCCAGCCCTGTTCCCGGAGTGGTCGATGACCCGCGCCAGAAGCGGTCGAACGCTCGGGCCAGGTCGTCGTCGGACATCCCGGGGCCCTCATCGATCACACTGAGAGCCGGGCGCTCGCCGGCGGTGACGGCGACCCGCAGCGTCGAGCCCTCCGGCGAGACCGCCAGGGCGTTGTCGACCAGGTTGTCGATGATCTGCTCGACCGCGGTCGGAATCGCGAGCGCGGCGGCCCGATCGGCGCCCTCGGCCTCCAGCCGAACGCCCGACTCGGAGGCGAGCGGCTCCCACTGCGCGACGCGATCGTGCGCGGCGGCGGCCAGGTCGACGGGCACGGGGCGTGCCGTCGGCGTTCCCGCGCGTCCGAGCGCGAGCAGCCCCTCGACGATCGTCACGAGCCGGTCGGTCTCCCGCTCCGCGGCCGCGAGACGGTCGGCGGCGCCCGCCGGGTCGGCCTCGATGAGCTCGCGGGCCCGCTCGAGCTTCAGGCGCAGCGCGGTGAGGGGGGTGCGCAGCTGGTGCGAGGCATCGGCGGCGAACGCGCGCTGCTCGTCGATGAGCGCCGCGAGGCGATCCGCCATGCGGTTGAAGGTCGACGACAGCTGCACCAACTCGGGTGCGCCGCGGCCCGTCTCGGCGCGCGCCGAGAGATCGCCCGCGGCCAGCCGTTCGGTCGCGGCTGTCAGCACCCGCAGGGGTCGGGTCACCGTGCCCGAGAACACGACTCCCGCGATCCCCGCCATCGCGAGGGTCAGCAGCGCCACGATGCCGATGACGCTGAGCCGCTCCGCCACCTCCTCATCGACGACCGATGCTGGGTAGGTGAGCCGCACCGCACCGACGATGTCCTCGCCGCTGATCACGGGAACGGCCACGAAGACCAGGTCCTCCCCGAGAGTCTGCGAGAACCGCGAGCCGGCGGCGATGGTGCCCTCGAGCGCCTGCGCGACCTCGGGCCGCGTCGAGTAGTCGCCGCCGACCGCCGACTCGTCGTCGTCGCTCGTCACGACCGCCGTGCCGGTCGCGTCGGTGATGACGACGCGGCCGCCCCCGGCATCGCGGTAGTCCTGCGATGCCTGAGCGACCGAGGCGAGGTCCTCCTCCGCGAGCGACTCGAGAGCCTCCTCCGAGCGCCCCGCCAGCACGAACGCATCCCGCTCGAGCCCCGTGATCAGCCGATCGGTCTCGACGGTGCGCAGGTACTGGGCGAGCGGCACGGTCTGCACGATCAGCACCAGAGCGGTGATGACCATGACCATCGCCATGAAGCGCCAGCGCATCAGGGCTCGACCAGCCGGAAGCCCACGCCGCGGACCGCCTCGATCCAGCCCGGGTCGTCGAGCTTCTTGCGGATCGCGGCGATGTGGGCATCGAGCGTCTTCGCCGTGCCGAACCACGTCGTGTCCCACACGTCGCGCAGGATGTCGGCCCGCCGGAAGACCGCGCCGCGATCGCTGTCGAGGTACTCGAGCACATCGAACTCGCGGGGTGTCAGGTGCACCTCGACCCCGTCGAGCAGAACGCGGCGGGCACGGCTGTCGATGACGAGGCGGGAGGGGGTGCTCGGCGCGGGGTCGGGCGCCGGCCCCGCATCCGCGCCGCTGCGTCGCGTGACGGCATGGATGCGCGCCACCAGCTCGCGCATGCCGAAGGGCTTCACGACGTAGTCGTCGGCGCCGATCTCGAGGGCGACGACCCGGTCGACCTCCTCGTCGCGGGCGCTCACGATGATGATGGGAACCGTGCTCGTCGCGCGCAGGCGACGGCACACCTCGGTGCCGTCCATGTCGGGCAGCCCGAGGTCGAGGATCACGAGGTCGGGTCGCGTGTGCTCGACGGCGGCGATGCCTGCTTCGCCGGTCGCGACCCGGCTGGCGGTGATCGCGCGGTCGGAAAGGCCGTCGACGATGCCGTCGGCGACCGCGTCGTCGTCTTCGATCACCAGAACATGCATGCGCTCATCCTGCACCCGACTGCCCAGCGCCGCACCGAGGTGCGGCGCGCCCGCCGCAATCTTGGACGAATCTTGGATGTCCGCCGGACGGTCCTGAAATCGCCGAGTCCTACCGTCGAAGCATGAAGAGCCAGATCATCACCACCCTCTCCGTCATCGCGGTGCTCGGCGCCGCCGGGGGAGCGTTCGCCGCCAACAGCTCGGTGCTCACCACGGCCTCCAGCGAACCCTCGGTGATCGGCACGGCGACGCCCGTGCTCGTGCCCATCGCACCGAAGGGCGCGGACATCCCCGACGACTACCGCCAGCGTCTCGCCGACGCCGCCGGGGCCACCCTGCCGGGCGGCACCGGGTCGGGCTTCGGCTCTACGTCGGAAGGCGTAGAGCCCGTCGCGCCCGCCCAGCCGGCTCCGCCCACGAGCGGGTCGAGCAGCGACGACCACGATGACGACGAGGCCGAGGACGAGGACCACGAGTCGGAAGACGAGGACGAGGTCGAGGTCGAGGACGAGTCGGACGATGACGACTAGCCCGCGCCCCGCCTCGGTCGCCCGGTCGCTCACCGGAGCGACCACCGCCATCGCCCTCATCGGCATGGTGACGGCGTTCCAGATCTCCGCCGCGCAGGCCGAGCAGCAGGCGGCGGCCGCGGCGGCCGCCAGTGAGGCTGCAGCTGCGGTTCCCGCACGCGCAGTGGCCGTTCGGGTGCTCGACGCCAGCCTGCTGCCCGAGCCCGTCGTCGCTGCACCCGCCGCGGCATCGAGCTCGTCGTCGGGCTCGCGATCGAGCAGCCCGGCGGCCCCCGCCCCTGCTCCCGCGGCGCCCGCGCCCGCGGCCCCCGCACCGGCCCAGCCGGCCCCTCCGGCCGACGGCACGACCGCCGGTTCGGGTGGCTGATCCTCTCGTGACCGTCAGCGAAGCGCCGGCACCGGTCGTCGACCGCGCCGTGCGCGCCATGGGCGGAGCGGCCCACGCGCGGGTGGTGCTCGGCCGACCGGATCCGGCGCTCGCCGATCGGGCGCTCGATCACCTCGAGCGTCGGCTGGCGGAGCTCGAGCAGCGGTGGAGCCGGTTCCTTCCCGGCAGCGACCTGAGCCGCTTGACCGCGGCGGAGGGGCGACCCCTCGTCGTGCATCCGGATACCGCGGTGCTGCTCACTGCCATGCGCGACGCCTGGCACGAGACCGACCACGACTTCGACCCCAGCCTGCTTCCCGCGCTGGTGGCGGGAGGATACGCCCGATCGGTCGTCGACAGCACCCGCGTCACCGCCCTTCCCCCGGCGGCGCGGGACCGCGCCGACCTCGACGCCCTGCGCATCGAGGGCGACATCGTGACGCTCCCGGCGGGCACTGCTCTCGACCCCGGCGGGATCGGGAAGGGACTGGCCGCCGACCTCATCGCCGATGAGCTGATCGACCTCGGCGTCGCCGGCTGCCTCATCGAGGTGGGCGGCGATGTGCGGGTGCGCGGCGCCGCGCCCGACGGCATCGCGTGGCGGGTGCGGGTGGAGGATCCGTTCGACACCACGGGTACGCGCGCCGTCGTTCGCCTCACCGACGGCGGGGTCGCGACCTCCAGCCAGCGCAAGCGCCGGTGGCTCGCGGCCGGTGGCACCGAGGCGCACCACCTCATCGACCCGGCGACGCTGCACAGCGCGAGCACGCGCATTCAGACGGTCACGGTGATCGCCGCGACCGCATCCCGGGCCGAAGCGCTGACGAAGCCGGGCTTCCTGCGCTCGCTCGACGACTACCTGGGGTGGCTGCCCACTCGCGGCGCCGCCGCCCTGACGATCGACGCCGACGGCGTCGAGCGCACAACATCGAACTGGAGCGACTACGCATGAACGACCCGCACTTCTGGTGGTACGTCACCCGCGCGAGCGCGGTGCTCGCCTGGATCGTCATGACGGTCGCCGTTCTCTGGGGCATCCTGCTCTCGACCCGGGTCTTCCGCGGGGCCGACAATCCGGCGTGGCTGCAGGATCTGCATCGCTTCCTCGGGGGTCTCGCCCTCACGCTCACGGGCATCCACATGGTCTCGCTCATGCTCGACCCGTGGCTCGCGATGCCCCTCGACCAGCTGCTCGTGCCGCTCATCGCCGAGTACCGGCCCGTGCCCGTCGCCCTCGGCATCCTCGCCTTCTACGTGCTGCTCGCGGTGCAGCTCACCTCCCTCGTCATGAACCGGCTGCCTCGCCGGTTCTGGAAGGCCGTGCACTACCTGAGCTACGTCGCCGTACTGGCGGTCGCGGTGCACGGCGCCCTGGCCGGAACCGATGCCGGCGCGGTGTGGTACCAGCTGGTGGCGACCGTCATCGTGACGGCGAGCGTGCTGGCCCTCGCCGTGCGGCTGGTGATGGCGCGCCGCGCGCGCTCCGCATCCGCCGCCTCGAACCCGACCCCGGTGCTGGGGGGCGCCGGGGTCGTCCCCTCGCTGGCCGAGGCGAACCCCGCCGACCCGCTGACGGTGCGACGGATGCGCGTCATCGCCAAGCACCCCGTCGCCGACGGCGTCGTGCGTCTGCGATTGGCGCGGGTCGACGGCCAGCCGATCGACCCGTGGTACGCCGGCGCCCACATGACGCTGCGGCTGCCGATCGGCATCGAGCGGCAGTACTCGCTGTGCAGCGACCCGGCCGACCGCAATCACGTCGACATCGCCGTGCTGCGGGCCGAGCCCGCCGGGGCCGGGAGCACCTATCTGCACGATGTGGTCGAGCTCGGCGACGAGCTCGACGCGATCGGGCCGCGCAACCACTTCCCCCTCGAGGCCGCGCACGACTACCTGTTCATCGCGGGCGGTATCGGCATCACGCCGATCCGCGCGATGATCGAGGCGCTGCCGCCGACCCGCACCTGGCGGCTGCTCTACCTCGGCCGCACGAGGTTGCAGCTGGCGTTCGCGGCAGAGCTCGAGCAGCGCTACGGCGATCGCGTGCAGATCATTGCGGGCGATGAGCGATCGCAGCGCATCGACCTCGCGCAGGTCATCGGCGCGACCGGGCCCGCCACAGCGGTCTACGCCTGCGGCAGCAGCACGCTGCTCGACGACGTCGAGCGGGCGACACCGCGGGAGCGGTGCCACACCGAGCGCTTCATCGCCGCAGACCGCGCGACCGGCGTCGAGCGTGCACCGGTGACCGTGATCGCGCAGCGCAGCGGCCGCAGCATCGCGGTGCCCGCCGACCAGAGCATCCTCGCGGCGCTGCAGGGCGCCGGGCTGCCCGTCGCGACCTCGTGCGGCACCGGGGTGTGCGGCACGTGCGAGACCCGCGTGCTGCGGGGCACGCCCCTGCACCTCGACTCGGTCATGCCCGACGCGGACAAGGACGAGGTGGGCGTGTTCTACCCCTGCGTCTCGCGGGCGCGGACGCCCGAGCTCGTGCTCGACGTCTGAGCGCGGTGACTCAGGCCTCGGGCGCGGGCTCCTCCTCGACCCAGAGGTCGTCGTCGGCGCGCAGCGTCTGCCAGGCGGCGTAGGCGATCGCGGCCGTCGCCACGACCCCGAGCCCGATGAGGATGTAGCGCCCCGGCCCGGGCTTCGGCTTCACCTCGACGATGCCGACCTTCTGGCCGGCGCGCGTGGCGAGGTCGCGCCCAGTCGCGGAGACCTGGCGCAGAGCATCCCGGATGCGCTTGTCGCGCGCCACGTCGAGAACGGCGATCGCCGACCCGATCGCGCCGGTCACCGCGGGGATCACGTCGTCGACGAAACGGTCGCGCGTGCTCGATGCGGCGTGCCGCACCGAGTCGACGCCGGCCTCGACCCCGGGAACGATGCGCTTCTCGTACGTCTGGCGCACGCGGGGGGCGACATCGTCGCGCGCGACGGCGGCGGCCTGCCGGCTGGCATCGCGCAGGATGCCCGCCGCACGCTCGAGAACCTCGCGCTGCTCGTCCCACACGTGCTCGGCCTCGCGGCGCAGCTTCTTCAACTCGCGCTGGCGCTTGCGTGACAGTTCCATGGTGACCCTCCTGCATCGTCGGTGGTCGGCACCCCCATCCTGGCACTGTCGACCGGCGCACCCAACAGATGCGCCCCCGATGCTCAGCCAGTGGCCAGCAGGCTCCATGCCAGAATGGGCCGCATGTCGATTCACACCGCTGTCGCCACCATCCACACCAACCACGGCGACATCGTCGTCAACCTCTTCGGCAACCACGCCCCGAAGACCGTGCGCAACTTCGTCGGCCTCGCGACCGGCACGCAGGAGTGGACGCACCCGCGCACCGGCCAGGCGACCACCGAGCCGCTCTACAACGGCGTCATCTTCCACCGCATCATCAAGGACTTCATGCTGCAGGGCGGCGACCCGCTCGGGCAGGGCATCGGCGGCCCGGGATACGAGTTCGACGACGAGATCCACCCCGAGCTGCAGTTCAGCGAGCCCTTCCTGCTCGCGATGGCGAACGCCGGAAAGCGCGGCGGTCGCGGAACGAACGGCTCGCAGTTCTTCATCACGACGGTGCCGACCCCGTGGCTCAACGGCAACCACACGATCTTCGGCGTCGTCGCCGACGAGAGCTCGAAGGCCGTCGTGAAGGCGATCGAGGCCGTGCCGACGAACGCCAACGACAAGCCGCTCGACGACGTCGTGATCGCGAGCATCGAGGTCGTCGAGGTCGCGTGACCGACGCCCAGCCCGGCCCGTCGGGCGCGGGGTCGGCCGCGCGCACGTGCTACCGGCACCCCGACCGGACGACCGGCGTGCGGTGCCAGCGCTGCGATCGCGCGGTCTGTCCCGAGTGCTGGACGCCCGCCGCGGTCGGCGTGCAGTGCGCCGAGTGCCTCGCGGCGGCCCGGGCCGCGGCGCCGAAGCGCCCCTCCGCGCTCGCGCGAGCATTCCGCCCGGGCAGCCGGGTGCCGGTCGTGAGCTACAGCATCCTCGGCCTGACGCTGCTGGTCTTCGTGCTGCAGTGGGTGACCCAGGGAGCCGTGACCGCGGCGCTCGCCTACTACCCGCCGCTCACGGCGATCGAACCGTGGCGGATGCTCACGGTCGCGCTGGTCCACAGCGACAGCTCCATCTTCCACATCGTGTTCAACATGTACTCGCTCTGGGTGCTCGGGCCGCTGCTCGAGAGCCTCATCGGACGGG
Source organism: Microbacteriaceae bacterium (assembly GCA_027490915.1). GTDB lineage: Bacteria > Actinomycetota > Actinomycetes > Actinomycetales > Microbacteriaceae > Microcella. The sequence continues at coordinate 1,335 of JAIXXG010000033.1, read as the reverse complement.
CGCGCTTCGCGGCCGTGTACGTGCTGTCGGCCCTCGGCGGCTCGGTCGCGGTGCTCTGGCTCGCGCCTCTGAGCATCGTCGTGGGAGCATCCGGTGCGATCTTCGGACTGCTCGGGGCGTTCTTCGTCATCCAGCGACGACTGGGCGGTCGCAACGTGCAGCTCGTCGTGATCATCGCGATCAACCTGGCGCTCGGCTTCCTGATCCCCGGCGTCTCGTGGCAGTCGCATGTCGGCGGCCTGCTCGTCGGCGCGGCCTGCGCGGCGATCATGCTGCGCACGCGGCGAGCCGACCAGCAGCGTCGTCAGGCGCTTCTCATCGCGGCGGTCGCTGCGGTGCTGGTCGCCGCCACGGTCGTGCGAGTGCTGCTCTGATCAGAAGTTATCCACACCGCTTTCCACAGTGGGGATAATCACAGGCGTGTAATTCGGAAGAAGGCCCGGTCAGCGCCAGCGGGTCGTCATGAGGAAGCCGATGAACATGATGCCGAAGCCGACCATGATGTTCCACGGGCCGAGGCTCGGCACCGGCCAGGAGGCCTGGCTGACGTAGTAGACGAGAATCCAGATCAGGCCCACGAGCATGAAGCCGAACATGATCGGCTTGAACCACACCGGGTTGGGGGCATCGGCGCCGCGGGGCGTCTCAGGAGTGTCGGCGTTGCGCGCAGTCGAACGAGCCATGCGGTGCAGTCTAGCCGCAGAGGGTGCCGAGTACCTGCGCCTACAATGGCGGAGTGAGCGAGCAGGAGCCGGAGCAGCAGCCCGAGCAGACGGCGGCGCAGGAGTCGGAGCCGGTGCTCGAGCAGGGCGTCGAGCCCACCGGCCACGAGAGCGTCGAGGGCGACGCGGGCGGCGACCCCCTCGCTGACCCCGAGCCGGAGGCCGCGCCCGCGAGCCGGCGGGCCCGTCGTCAGGCTGAGCGTGCCGCGCGCCCCGCGCGCCCGCCGCAGCGGCTCACCGTCACGGGTGTTCTCGGCGAGCTGCTGATCACCGCCGGTGTCGTGGTGATGCTCTTCCTCGGCTGGTACATCTGGCTAAACGACATCATCGCGGGCAACGAGCAGCAGCAGGCGGCCGAGGTCGTCCAGGAGGAGCTGCAGGACCGCTGGGAGCGCGGCGAGGCCGAGACCCCGCGCGAGACCGCCGATCCGGGCGAGCCTGTTGTCGCCGCTCCGGCCGAGGCCGGCGAGGTGTTCGGCACTCTGATCGTGCCGCGCTTCGGCGCCGACTACGTGCGCCCGATCGCCGGCGGCGTCGACCTGCGCACGGTGCTCAACAACCGGCAGATCGGCATCGGCCACTATCTCGAGACGCAGATGCCGGGCGAGATCGG
>JAIXXG010000109.1 GCA_027490915.1 Microbacteriaceae bacterium | reverse complement strand
GAGTGGGGGTTCACCGACCTCGAGTTCCGCGACGTGGTGAACAGCGGCCTGCTCGTCGAGGTGGCCGACACGGTCGCCGCGGGCGCGTCACCGCAGCAGGCCCGCAAGTGGTGGACGGGCGAGATCGCCCGCATCGCGAACGCGCAGGATGCGGAGCCCGCGTCTTTGATTAGTGCCAGTGACGTCGCCGCCGTCGTCGAGCTCGTCGAGTCGGGCGCCCTGACCGACCGCCTCGCCCGTCAGGTGGTCGAGGGTGTCATCGCGGGGGAGGGCACGCCGGCCGAGGTCGTGGCCGCTCGGGGTCTGCAGGTCGTCTCGGACCACGGTGCCCTCATCGCCGCGGTCGATGCGGCCCTGGCCGAGCAGCCCGACGTGCTGGAGAAGATCCGTGACGGCAAGGTGCAGGCCGCCGGCGCCGTGATCGGTGCTGTCATGAAGGCGATGGGCGGCAAGGCTGATGCGGCTCGGGTGCGTGAGCTGGTGCTGGAGCGGTCGCAGGCGGAGATCTAGCTCAGCCCATGTTCTTGCAGTGGCCGCAGCGATGGTAGCCACCGGTTCCTGACAACCTGTTGTGGGCCGGTATCTGCTGCCCGCTTGGGCAGTTGCTGTGGTCGTGGTGCACATCCGGGTCAGACGGGTTGCTTGAGTGATAGGCCGTGGTCTTCATTGTTTCTCCTTCGATTTGCGGTCGAGTTCTGTACCCGATCTGTTGAGCGTCTCTCGGAGCACCGACATTCAGATAGTCACAATTCACGACATGACTGAGTTTCCTGAGCAGAAGTCGATACGGTTGCCGACATGGATCTGACTCACTCCTACAAGGAAGTCTTCTCCGAGCCGCTACTTGGCAAGTACACCTGGCTCGAAACACGTAATGCGGCGGCGATCATGGGGGCGAGCAACCCAGACTTACTGACTGATCTCTCGGGTGTCTTATCTGAGTTCTTCCTCTACGACACGGACATCCTGGTTGCAGGGGGCAATCGCGGGCCGATCGCTATTCGGCTCGACACTGCGTTTTTCGAACGAGGCTGGAGTGCAGTTCGCGTCAACACCGAATTCAGACTTGTGGGGAGTAAGAAGCGGACCCTAACCAGCCGGGTCTACGACGAGAGCTTTCTCGCGACCACCGTGAGCAACGAAGGCTTCGAGGTGGACAACATGAAGGGCCGGGTCGCGATTGATGTTGAGTGGAACGCTAAAGACGGGAACCTTGACCGTGACCTCGCTGCGTACCGGGCACTCTATGACTTAGGACTGATCGATCTGGGTGTGATCATTACGAGGGATCATCAAGGTATCCGCGATCTGGCGGGTCAGGAGCTTGGCAGCGAGGACGCTTTTCGGCGGCTAGGTACCACGACCACCACCAATATGATCAAGCTCGAACCCCGCTTGACTCGTGGAGACGCCGGCGGCTGTCCAATCCTGGCGATAGGGATCACCAAGGCAACTTGGGCAGGGCTCGGGGTCGTGGCGCCCGTACTTGATGTGGCCGTCGAGTTGGATGACTACGGCTCTGTAAGAGCCAACTGAGCTCTTGACGCTTGAGTGACAGCGGCCGTGCGTCCCAGCTTGGTCAGAGGCTTGAACTAGGGTCGTAGATCATGGCCACACCACTGCGAGCAGACACTCTCTCGGCGCTTCCTGACCCCCTCCCGGTAGTCGAAGGCGGGTTCCAGACGGTTCTGGCTGACCCGCCCTGGAGATTCGCCAATCGCACTGGGAAGGTCGCTCCCGAGCATCGTCGGCTTGACCGATACGACACCATGGAGTTGGACGCGATCAAGCAGTTGCCGGTCGGTTCTCACGCGGCGGAGAACTCACACCTTTACTTGTGGGTTCCGAATGCGCTGTTGCCCGAAGGCCTTGCGGTTATGGAAGCGTGGGGCTATCGGTACGTGTCCAATATTGTCTGGGCAAAGAGACGTGCAGACGGTGGCCCGGATGGTAGGGGTGTTGGCTTCTACTTCCGGAACGTCACTGAACTGATCTTGTTCGGAGTCAAGGGACGGATGCGCACGCTTGCACCCGGCCGGTCACAGGTCAACATGTTGGAAACGAGAAAGCGGGAGCACTCTCGCAAGCCCGATGAACAGTATGACTTGATTGAGTCGTGTTCCCCGGGCCCGTACCTAGAGCTGTTCGCGAGGCACGCGAGGCCGGGGTGGCATGTATGGGGAGATGAGGCACTGGCGGACGAGGTACGTGGTCAGGTCCATAAGGGGTACAAGGGTGGCCCGATCTCTAGAAGCCTCGCATCGGGGTAGCTCTCTGAGGCCGCACCGTCGCGGCTGTGATTGCCCTCCGATGCGGTGGGATTGGCGAAGGGGTTCACCTGGGCTGTCATGTCGTGTGAACCCGGCCCGCCCTGAGGGATGCAGTCAGGTAGCGTCGTCGCCAAACGCGAATTAGGCGCGACTACAGCCCGCGATGGGTTCCGCTAAGTTCGTCTCGTACCGAGTTGATGTTTACGTAAGCCGTGTACAGGCGTGGGATGGCGATGATGAAGACGAGCAGAACGTAGGTCGCAGGGACAACAACTACCGCTGCCCATAGGCCTCGCACTGCTCCGTCCGGCTCGGCTCCGAGGTTCATCGCGAGAACAAGCGCCAACGCCGTAATCGCTGACATGAACGACGCGACGAGCAGGTGGGCGGCAGTCTCATCGAGTGCATCGCGGTCTATGGCTTCAGCATCGGCGTAGTCTCGAGCTCGATCTGTAAGGCGCACCCTCAGGTTCGATATCTGACCAAAGGCCGCCAGGAAACCACCGGCAAGCAGCGCTGCCCCAGCAAGTAGAGAACCAGGGGCTGAGAGACGTCCGTCGAGCACTGCGATCGAGATGCCCGCGATTAGTGGCAAGGCGACGATCAGGAAGCGAGTCGCCACGTCGGGGATGGACTTCTTCTGCCGGTAGTCGCTCAGCCCCTTCCAGTGGCCGCGAAACAACTCGGAAGGAACGAATCGGTTGGCCATCAGCCCTCCTCCTCCAAGAATCCGAAATCAACTTGGATGCCAAGTGTCGGCGCGATGCCCTGGATCACCTCCGCTGAGCGGGCTCTGAGCTCCTCAGGACTTGGTCGCGACGTGCCGAGAGGATATATGAACAACTGATCAACGGTTTCAGCGTTGATCGTCTGCCTCTTCCCTCTCTCAAGAAACGAAACCTCGCCGTCATTGAACCCCACGCCTCCGACGTCCGGCTCAATTAGCGTCAGCACGTCTGCCGCCGCGGCTGCCCGTCGCTTGGCTTCTGTGCCCGCATCCTCGTTCTTGCGCTCGGCCATTGCCATCAGGACATCGAGAACCTTCTGGATCGGGGTCTTCTTGAGGCCGAACTGCACGAGCTCCAGGTCGTAGCTCGTCCTTGTGCCCTGTGGATTCACTGCCTGGCGCCGGAGACGGAGCGTGTGTTCGGAAGATCCATTGAGTATCCCGTCCAGGCGCTGCCCATCGATCCGGGGCGTGATTTTCCAGCCGAGCCAGGGGGCCTCTTCTTTGCGAATCCCTTCTGAATCCTTGACGACGCTAGCTCTCTGCGCTGTCCTGGTCATCCACTGAATCACGAGTTCACCTGTCCAAGTCCGGCCACGGGTCTCGGAGACCATGAACGCTTCTCTTCCCTTTTTCGGGAAGTGCAACAGGACGACCGAGCGACGTATCGCGGCCTTCCGCTTCAAGCTTTCCGTGCTCCCATCGCGTGCTCGGAGCCCGTCATGGTCCGCTTCCTTGCCCGTCTCAACAATGAGCTCCAGAGTGCGGCCGATGCGCTTGACGTCGAGCAGCGTGAAGTACGGCTCCTCGTCTGAATCCTCGATCGCGCTCTGGCGGGCAGCATCGTCGGCGTCAGACTGAAAGAAAGTGGGGCGCCCAACATAAGTCCTGCCCATCAGCGTCAAGAGTTCATTGTGCACCTGCTCAAGTGCGTCTCTTGCGCCCCCCGCTTCGCTCACGTCGTCAACTTCAAGGAACTCCTGAGTGCGGCGCACTCGGGGCTGGATGGTGTGAACCCTGAATCCATACATCGTCGCCATGTGCCGCTGCCAATCTCCTGTACTTGTTGAGAACCTATCAGCCCGTTTGTCGGTGCGAACGGCGGCGCGCTTCTCTCCAGTCGTGCCTGATTGCTTGGTTACCCAGCTCCTTCACCTGGCCGACGGGCACCAACCCACAACCCGTCGCGGGCGCGGGTCATCCCGACGTACAACTCCCGCCGCGCAATCTCGCGCGCTTCAGCCGCTCCGTCGTCGAGCCCCTCGGCAACCGGGGCCAGCAGCGACCCATCGACTCGCGCCAGCAGCACCTGCTTGAACTCGAGGCCCTTGGCGCGCTTGATCGTTCCGACCTTCACTAGGGGAGCGGGGGCGCCCGCGTAGCTCTCGAGCTCGATGACGCCGAAGCCGGCGGCGCGCAGCGCGGCGAGCAGGGAGAGAGCATCCCGATTCGTGGCCGTCAGCACGCCGATGTCGCCGGGGTCGACGCCCGACGCGACCAGCGTGCGCACGTGCGAGACGAGGGCGGCGTCGTGGGCGGCGAGAGACGCGAACGAGTGCAGCGCGGGCGACGGGCCGGTGCGGATGACCTCGGCGGCAGCATCCGCCCGGCCGGGGCCGCCCTCGAGGTCGACAAACTCGTCGCCGTCGACCACCTTCGCCGCGAACGCCGCGATCTCACGGGTGTTGCGGTAGTTGGTGGCGAGCACCACGCCGCGGCCGGCGACCGAGATGCCCGCCTCGGCGAGGGAGTATCCGCCGGGGTAGATGGTCTGCTGGCCGTCGCCGATGAGGGTGAGGCCGTCGGGGCGGTCGCCGACGATCGCGTGCAGCATGCGCAGCATCGCGCACGAGAGGTCTTGCGCCTCGTCGATGATGACGTGGTCGACTCCCTGCATCGGGCTCTCGCGCAGTGAGGCCTCGGCCCGCAGGATGAGGTCTTCGAAGTCGACCAGGCCGCGCTCGCGCAGCGCCGCCTCGTAGGCGAGGTGCAGCTGCCACACCGCCCGGCGCTGCTCGAGGCGCAGCGGGCGGCGGCGTCCGGCACGCGGCAGGTCGGCGTACTGCTCGAACGTCGACAGCCCGCGACCCTTGATGACCTTCGCGATCTCGTCGCGCCAGTACCGGCTGTTCGGGTCGAGCGCGCCGAGCGGGCCGTCTTTGCCGGCGCGGTTCCACGCGTAGTTGAAGGCCTGGTTCGCCGCCCCCAGGTCGAGGCTCACCCGCTGCCCGCGCTCGCGCAGCACGCGCACCGCGAACGAGTGCACGCCCGTGAACTCGACCCGCTCGACCACGTCGGGCGCCAGCCGGTGCAGCAGCGAACCGAGCACCGCCGGCAGCGTCTTCACGAACGTCGTCACCACCACCCGGCCCGTGGATGCTCGCGCCAAGTACGCCGCCCGATGCAGCCCCACCACCGTCTTGCCGGTACCCGCGGCGCCGCGGATTCTCGCCGGCCCCGAGAAGCTGCGCCGCACGAGCCGCGCCTGATCGGGGTGCAGAAAGGCCATCCACTCCTCGATCGGGGCGGCGAGCATCCCGGCCAGGAACGTCTCGGCCACCTCGTCGACGGTCAGCAGCGCCGGCTCGTCGAGCACCGGCTCGGCAACGCTCAGGTCGAGCGGCACCGGCTCGTCGCCCAGCACCGGGAAGTGCTGCATGACCGCGCTCAGCACCGCGTTCTGCTGCCGCTCGGTCAGTCGTGCACCGTGCCCACTGATGAACGCGGATGCCCGCCGCTCGCCGACCACCACCAGGCCGCCCAGGCTCGCGAGCGGCACGGGGTCCATCGCAGACCCCGCGAGCACCACGACCACGTGCACCTCACCCGGAGCGAGCCCCAGCTCGGCGAGCACCCCCTCGGTGCCCACCCCCACGTCGGCGAGCCCGCTCAGGTCATCGGTGACGTCGGCCTGCCCGCGGAAGATGCGCCCTCCCGCCACGGTCACGTCACGCCAGCTCTTCGTGTCGACGATGAACACGCCGCCCGGCCCGACGAGCACGTGGTCGATCTGGCTGCGGCTGCCGCGCCGCGCGCCCGGCCACCCGCGGTCGTGAAAGAAGGTGTAGCCGCACGCGGTCAACGGGGCGAGCGTGCCGGCCACCTGCCGCTCGGTGCGGTGGCCGATCATCCATCGCTCGGCCTCGGCGCGGGCCAGTGCCGCCCGCTCGTCGTAGGCGTCGGCGAGCGCTACCAGACGGCGCGCCTCAACGCCTGCTGATCTGCCTGCCTCGCCCACGGTCCCCCTTGCGTGGCGCGCTCGGGCGCACGCCGCTCCCATTCTGCCGAGGGATGCTCACCCGCCGTTACCCCCTGACCGAGGGTCGCCGCCGCTCGCGTCGGGCCGCTGCGGCAGAATGACCGCGTGCGCGCATCCCGTGCCGGAGACGACCCGGCGTACGAGTTCGAGGCCGCGCTCTGGGAGTGGGATGCGAAGGCCTCGTGGTTCTTCGTCACTGTGCCGGTCGACATCAGCGACGAGATCGACGCGCGCACCCACGGGCTCACGAACGGGTTCGGCAGCGTGCGGGTGCGGGTGCGCATCGGCGGTAGCGAGTGGCTGACGAGCGTGTTTCCCGACGCGAAGCGGCAGGCTTACGTGCTGCCGATCAAGAAGGCGGTGCGGGTGGCCGAGGGGCTGGCGGTGGGCACCATTGCCCATGTGCACCTCGAGCTCGCCGACGCGCGCCCCTGAGCCGCGACGCCGACGCTGCCCGCGCCGTACCACCTACCGCGGGCCCCTACAGCGGCAGGCAGAGGTGCGCCCACTGCGTGCCAGCGCGCGGGCCCCACTGCACGAGGTTGACGACCGGTGAGCCGTCGGTCAGCGCGAAGACGATGCGCGACCCGCTCGCGGCATCCTCAACCGTGATGCGGGTCATCGGCCCGACGCTGATGTCCTCGTACGCATCGACGACGGCGCCGGGGTAGGCGGCGAGCACCTCCGCTTGCGTCGAGCCCGCCCCCACGCCTTCCGCCGTCCGCGGCAGCCCGGGCGCGCCGCCCGAGAAGTCTTGCGTGTAGAAGAAGAAAATGCCCGGCTCGACCCCTTCCGGGTCGGTGAAGGCGTAGGTCGACGCGTCAGGGCCGTAGGTCTCGACCTCGGCGTACCAGGGGCATTCGGGGATGCCGCTCACCGGAGTGCCGAGGGCCGCACTGAGGGCGGCGAAGTCGGCCGATTCGATGCTCGCGCCGCGCAGCGACGTCGCATCGAAGTCGCCCTCGGGTGTCGGTGTCGGGGTCGGCGTGACGGTCACCGTCACGGTGGGGGCGGGGGTCTCGGCGGCCGGCGAGGCGGGGGTTGCGCATCCGCTGATGGCCCCCAGAAGAGCCATCGCGACCGCAGCGGTGAAAGAAGAACGAGCACGCATGGCGACCACTCCTTCGTGCGGCATCTCGGTGCCGCTCGCCCGCACTCTAGACCCGGGCGGGGCGCCCACGCCAGGGGTCGAAAGGTGCGCGCCACGGGGGAGCGTGCCGCCCCAACCGTCAGACGGAGCGGTGATCTCCGGCGGCGTTGCGGCCGCGCGCGAGAGGCGCGCAGCGTTCGGCGATCGCTGCGATGTGGCGGGAATCCGTTCCGCAGCACCCTCCGACGACGACGAGGTGGGGCAGCGCCTCGAGCAGACCCGCATACAGCGACGCCAGTTCGGCGGGGTCACCATCATCCAGATCCTCGGCCTCGTCGAGTTCGGCGTGGCTTCGGCGAGAAGCATTGGCGCGCAGCCCGCGCAGCCGCACCAGGGCGGGGTGCGACGGGGCGAGGGCGGCCGCGAGGTGGTCGGGATGAGTGCAGTTGACCATCACATAGGCGGCCGCTGAATCCGTCGCGGTGTCGAGCTCGGTGATCGCGTCGGCCAGCCGTTGGCCGCTGGGCAGGGTGCCGTCGACCTCGACCGTGAACGAGATCACGACGGGTGCGCCCGCTCGCACGGCCGCCCGGACGATGCCGATCGCTTCATCCACGGTCGTGATCGTGAGTGCCGTGATGAGGTCGACGCCCGCGTCGCACAACCACTGGATCTGCGCCGCGTGGTAGGCCTCGGCCTCGCCGGCTGACATCAGGGCGTTCGGCATGTAGCCGTCCCCGCGCGGGCCGAGGTTGCCGCTGATGACGATCGGTGCTCCCGTCGGCGGCTCGCTGGCGATCAGCGAGCGCAGCATCACGACGCCTGCCGTGTTGGCGTCGTGCAGCGCGGCAGCGTCGTAGCCGAGGCGCTCTCCCCAGTCGGCGCTGGCTCGCCACGTCGGGGTCTCGAGCACGAGTGCCGCACCGTGCTGGCGGGCGATGTCGAGGTACGACCGGTAGTACCGCTCGAGGGCATCCCGCCCCTCATCGCTGCGCAGGAGGGTGAATGCGGCGAAGTCCGGCAGGGCGAGCCCGTCCTGGAAGATCAGCGTCGTTTCCAGCCCGCCGTCGGTGAGCCAGATGGCAGAACCCGCCATGAGCGTAGAGAGCTTGCTTTGCACAGCGGTCTCCCTCCGCAGGGTGGGCCATGATCACGTCATTGCAGTCCGGTCTGGGGCCAGTTTGCGCCGCCGGGCGCCGCCCCGCAATCGCGGCGGCCGGCGTTGTTGCGACCGGCTCATGAGTCAGCCACGGCCCATCACGGCGTGCCTGCCGTCTTCGTGCTTGGTGGATCTCGCGCCGGGCCGTAGCCTGAGCGCCGATGACCGCCCCAGGGGATGCGGGCGCCGAGGCGTTCGCGAGCGTTCTGGCCGCCGCGCAAGCGGGGGCCGGTTGGGCGTGCACACGCCTGTGGAACAGCCACGCCCCTGCCGTCTCCGCCTTCCTGGCGGCTCGCGGATCGCGCGAGCCCGACGACCTCACGAGCGAGGTGTTCCTTGTCGTCTTCGACAGGCTGGGCGACTTCCGCGGTGACGCCGCCGCCTTCCGATCGTTCGTGTTCTCGATCGCCTACCGTCGGCTTGTCGACGAGCTGAGGGTGCGCGGTCGCCGCGGTGAGAGCGTCGAGCTGATCGCCGAGGAGGACCCGCGGCGGGCATCCAGCGCAGAAGAGGATGCGCTCGAACGGCTCGCGAACGAGCGAACCGTTGCTCTGCTTCGCTCCCTGCCGCCCGACCAACGCGATGTGATGGTGCTTCGCGTCGTTGCCGACCTGACCGTGGAGCAGGTCGCGGTCGTACTGGGCAAGCGCGAGGGAGCCGTCAAGGCGCTGCAACGACGAGCGCTCGTGCAGCTGCGCAAGAAAATCTCGGACCCCCGTACCCCTGCAGGCCCCGCCGACGATAGCGGTGAGTGAGATGGTCAAGAGAATCGACGACACCGAGGCCGAGCAGCTGCTGGCCGGGATGACCCCTGCGGGTCGCCCGGAGCTTCGCGACCTCGCAGGCGCGCTCGGTTCGGCACGGGCGGCGGCGCAGTCGGTCACCGCCCCGCAGCCGAGCGCCCTGGTGATGGCGCGCCTGGAAGGGCAGTCTCTTCCGCCCGTCTCGAACAGCGGCGAGGTCGACGTGACCTCGTCGTCGGCAGACGGTCGGGCAACCCTCGTGGTGCGACGACCGGCTTTCAGCGGAGGGGTGCGCAGCATGATGGAGTGGATCTCGGGCGTGAGCCTGACATCGAAGATCGCGATCGGCATGGGGGTTGTCGTGTTCGGAGTGGCCGGGGTGGGAGCCGCTGGCGCGCTTCCCGGTCCGGCGCAATCGGCCTTCGACACGATCGTCTCGACGGTCACCGGATCGGAGCCGGAGGTCGACGACGACCCCGCCGGCTATGTCGACGACGAGTCGGATGTCGATGACGACCCGGCTCGCCCCGATGAGGACGAGGTCGAGGTCGATGATGACCCGGCCCCGCAGGTCGAGGACGAGTCGGAGGACGACGATGACCCGGCCCGGCACGACGAGGACGAGTCGGATGTCGACGATGACCCGGCGCCGCACGTCGAGGACGAGTCGGACGTCGATGACGACTCCGCTCCGGGGGTCGAGGACGACGAGGGTGAGGTCGATGACGACCCGGCTCCGCAGGTGGAGGACGAGTCGGACGTCGATGACGACCCGGCGACGGTGACCGAGGAGGACTGATCTCCGCAGCCGACATCGCGGTCGGCCCGGGCCTGTCTAGCTCTCGCGCAGCCGCACGAGCCGGGTCTGGGTCGACTCGTCGAGCTCGACGATGTTGGCCCGCGACTTCACGAAGTCGGTGAACGAGCTGTAGCCGAGGGCCTTCTCGTTGAAGGCCGGGTCGAGACGCTTCATCTGCTGTTTGAGCGCCGAGGCATGCGCCCATTCCGAATCGTCGGCCTCGTGCACGAGGCGCAGGGCGCGCACGAGCAGGGCGCTGGCCGCACGCTTCGAGGTGGGGGTCTCGGCCGACTCGGCGACGGGGGCGGCGGTCGCGGCGGTGGACGCGCGGCGCCCGCCCGCGCGCCGCGCCGGGGCGGCGTCGTCGGGCGCGGGCTCCGCATCCGTGCCCGCCGTCACCAGGGATGCCGCGATGTGCGCCGCCGGCCGGATGCCCGGCAGGGCGTCGTAGTCGGCGTACTCGTTGCACGCCGCACGCAGGCTCTTGCTCGTGCCGCCCGCGACGCCGACGCCGACGATGTACCGGCCGAGGCGCTTGGCACGCTGGGCGAGCGCGATGTAGTCGCTGTCGCCCGCGGCGATGACGACGTGCGTGATGTCGGGAAGGCGGAAGAGGTCTTCGACGACGTCGACGGAGAGCCGGATGTCGGCGCCGTTCTTCATCTGCTGGGTGGCGGGAAAGAGCTGGGTGAGGTCGACGGCGCGCTCCATGAGCTGGCCCTGGTAGCTGGCGTTCACGCCCACCGACCAGTCGGCATACGCGCGCGAGAGCACGATCGTTCCGAACGAGGAGGCGAAATCGAGGATGGCGCCGATGTCGACCTCGGCCGACCGCAGCCGTTCACGGATCTCGTCGGTCGCGCCGGTCAGCCCCGACGGCAGGCGGTAGACGTTGTCCTTGCGCCACGCCCCGCGACCGTGGATCTGGTCGTAGCGCGAGATGACGATGTTGTCGAAGTCGATGTAGACCGCGACGCGGCTCTCTCCGGGCTCGGCCATGAGGCCCCCTCCTGTTGGCGGTGGGCCCAGTCTGTCAGGCGACCGCGCCGGTGGGGCTCAGGGCTTCGGGTCGAGCGCGTCGTACTCGCGCAGGCTGCGGTAGAGCCGCAGGAACATCGCGCAGATCACGATGATGATCAGCCCGCCCAGCAGGGGCGGGAACCACAGCACAGCCCCGACGCTCAGCACGCCGACGTAGAGGTCGCCGACGCGCGGCCCGCCGTTCACGACGACCGTGAACAGCCCCTGCAGGCGCCCGCGCATGATGTCGGGCACGGCGGCCTGCAGCATCGTCGTGCGGTAGATCATGCTGACCGTGTCGGCGGCGCCCGAGAGCGCCAGCAGCACGGTCGCGATGATGAGCGCGGGGATGCTCGCCTCAGTGATGTCGGTGCCGACGTCGTGCGGCAGCACGGTGGTCACGGCGAGCAGCACGCCGAAGAGCAGGATGCTCCCGCCGTAGGCCGCGACGGCCACCACCATGCCGACCCCGTGCGCCCGCACCCGGGTGACGCGGCCGGAGAGCAGGCCCAGCAGGAGCATCCCGATCGCGCCCGCCGCCGAGAGGATGCCGACGGTGACGGCGCCGCCCCCGATCAGCAGGGCTCCGACGGCCGGGAACAGCACGCGCGGGTTGCCGAAGGTCATCGCCACGATGTCGAGCACGAACGAGGCGCGGATGTTCGGGGCCACGCGCAGGAACCGCCAGCCCTCGACCACCGAGCGCAGGTCGGCCCGGCGGCGCTCGCCGTCGGGCAGCATCGCCGGCAGCGTGTAGAGCCCCCAGAACGCGCCGAGGAAGAGCACGACGTCGACGGTGTAGGTGATGCCGAACCCGGCGTAGGCGACGAGCACGCCGGCGAGCGCGGGGCCTAGGGTCAGCTGCACGCCGGCGCTGATGCCGCCGAGCGCACCGGCGGCGGGCAGAAGCTCGAGCCGCACCAGACGCGGAACCATCGCCGAGCGCGCGACCTGCACCATGATCGCCGCGACCGAGTTGAGGGTGATGAAGACGTAGAGCGGCGCGATGGCGGGGATTCCGAGCCAGCTGTACACGGCGATCGCGACGGTCGAGCCCCAGGCGACGCTCGCGGCGACGAGCGCGACACGGCGGCGATCGAAACGGTCGGCCAGCGCACCGCCGTACAGCCCGAAGACGATCATCGGCACGAGCGCGAACGCGGCGACGAGCGAGACAGCGAGCGTGGATGCGGTGCGCTCGTAGATGTCGAGCCCGACCGCGACGATCGTCATCTGGCTGCCGATGCCCGTGATCGCGGTGCCGACCCAGAGCCGCGCGAAGGCAGGGCTCTCGCGCAGGGGGCGGATGTCGACGAGGTGGCCGCGGCCGGCGGCGGGAGGGGCAGTCACAGTTGCTCCAGCCTACGCCCTTCGACAGCTAGTTGAGGCAACGTCTCACAATGCTGTTGGCGAGAGTCGAGCCACGGGCAGACCTCAGAACGGGTTCGGGCAGTGCTGAAGCTGGTCATACCGGTAATGTCAATCTATGCGTGTGGAGCAGTGGACCGATGTTGTGACCTCTCACGGTGAGGGCCCTGTGTGGTGGGCCGACCAGAGCCTGCGGCTCGTCGACATGCTCGCGGGCGAGTTCGTCGTGATCGCCGACGGCCTGGTTCAGGAGAGGACGAGGGTCGGGTCGATCGCCGCCATGGTCCGCCCCACGACTGACGGACACACACTGGTCGCGCGGGAGAGAGACGTCGTCGTGCTCGATTCTCAGCATCGATCCGTGCGCTCGATAACCCTGCCCATTCCGGATGGCGTACGACTCAACGAGGGATGCTGCACCCCGGAGGGAGACCTGCTCGTCGGATCCATGGCCTATGGCCAGACACCCGGGGCGGGCAGCCTCTACCGGGTCACGCCGAGCGGCACGGTCGAGCTGGCTCTGGGCGCTGTGACCGTGTCGAACGGCATCGGCTTCACCCGCGATGGTTCCCGCTGCTACTACGTCGACTCGGCAGCGGCGCGGGTCGACCTGCTCACCTTCGATAACGCGGGTGCCGTCGTCGAACGACGGGTCTTCGCGACCGTCAGCGACGGTGTGCCGGACGGGCTTGTCGTGGATTCCGAAGACGGAGTCTTCGTGGCCATCTGGGGTGGCGCTCGCATCGATCACTTCGATCGGCACGGCAGACGGGACGGTGTCATCCCACTGCCGGTTTCTCAGCCGACCGCCTGCACCCTCGGGGGAGAGGACGGCAGCACTCTCTACATATCGACATCGCGCTTCGGTCTCGCGGATTCTGATGCGGGCCGAGCCGGGGCGGTCTTCCGCTGCACGGTCGACGCGCAGCCGGCGCGTCGCGAGCTGTTCGGCTCGGCTAGCCCGGGAGGAGATGCCGCGGCGTGAAGTCGCCTCTACCTCGACATGAGGGTGACGTCGGTCGACATCGACCGGATCACGGCAGTCATGCGCTGATGCCACTCGACCTGACGCCACATGCCGACGAACTGCGGCCCGCAGAAGTTCGACGTGCACATCCCCAGCCAGCGACCGGTCGCAGCGGCGTGGGTGACGGCGAGCTCGTTGACCTCGGTCACCCAACCCCAATCGAGGCCCGGCCAGTCCTTGTAGTCGACGATCGACCAGCCCTCCGTGGTCACGAGGCCGCGACCGGTGTGGCGCGACCATTCAGCGACATTGTCGATCTCGTTCCTGAGGCACGCGTTGAAGTGATCAGCATCAGCGCGGTAGGTGCGTTCGCCGTGCCGGACAAGGTTCTCGTAGCCGGCGCTGTCGAACTGCTGGAAGCCGTATCCCACGCGGCCGTAGAAGTCGCTCGTCGGTGTGCTGGCCATCCAGACATGCGGCTCGAGGAAGTCGAGTGCGCTCACGTCATGGTGACGCCAGCGATCCCATTGCATCGTCATCGAGATGGTCACGGGAATCGACGGGTAGGCCGACGTGACGGCATGGACGGACTCCGACATCCAGCGGATGACCTCGGGGTGTCCACGGTCGTGGCCCATGCCAGCCGCGCTCGTTCCGTACAGGAACGGCGCCCAGAACGGGTGGGGGAACTCGTTGCAGAGGTCGACATAGAGCAGTGCCGACAGCAGGCCGGCTCGGTCGAGGTGGTCCAGCGTTGTCGTCCAGATCTCGGCAAGGCGGCCGGGCGTCGTCACCGTCATCCGCGTGTCGGCGGCATCCTGTCGGAACCATGTGGAGAGGGCGACCCGCACTCCGCGAGTGTGTGCGGCCTCGATGAACTCGATCAGAGCGGGCAGCGGCCGAACCTCGACGTCCGCAGGCGCCCCCCACGACTGCTGATTCCACTGCGGGTGCAACAGCCAGGTGCGGTCCGGGTCGGTCGAGATGAGATGGGGGTAGGCATCGATCCGAACAGCCGTATAGCCACGTTCGACCAGCTCGTCGAGAGCGCGATCCCAGTCCTCGTATCCAGCCCCAGGCCAGCGCCTCTCGAGCCACGAGAAATCCCACATCGTGATCGCGAACGGGGGTGTGGTCACGGGTGCTCTCCCTTTCTCCTGTGCACCAGATGGCGACGATGGCGAGACGGCTCAGCCGCCTTTGATCGAACAATCGGTTGTGGTCAGACCGGTAATGCTGGTATTACTCTTAGGGCGAGGGTACCCCTATCCTCGATTCGCACAAGAGATTGGACAGTGTCGTGCAAACTCCTCCCCCTTCACAGCGGAAGAGGCGGATGTTCTCCCGCCGACTCGCCGCAACCGCCGGGGTCGCTACGGTGGCCATGGTCCTCGCCGCGTGCTCCAGCGGCTCCACCGACGCCGGCGACGAGCTTCCGGAGCTCCAGGAGCCCTCGGGCAGCCTCGTCATCTGGGAGCACGCCAACGAGGCGAACCAGGCGTACTTCGAGGAGAAGTACGCCGAGTACGAGGCCGAGACCGGAGTCGACATCGAGGTGCTGTACATCCCGATCGCCGACCTCCAGACCAAGCTCCAGACCGCGTTCGGGGCCGGCAACCCCCCGGACATCATCAAGATCGGCGCTTGGCAGATGACCAGCCTCGTCGAGCGCGGCTACATGTCCGAGCTCGATCCGGTCAACTACGGTGCCGGCGACCTCGCCGGCTTCGAGGCTCTGTTCGAGGACGGTGCCCTTGACCCCGTCACCTTCGACGACGCGGTCTACGGTGTGCCGACCGACTTCAACTCGGTGTCGCTGTGGTATCGGAAGGACCGCTTCGAGGAGGCGGGCCTCGACCCCAACTCGCCTCCGACCACCTGGGAGGAGGTCGCGGAGGTCTCGGAGATCCTGACGTCCGCTGACGGCTCGAAGGTCGGACTGCAGACCACGCTCAACGGTGACCCGATCTGGGCGCAGCTCGTCTTCCAGCCGCTCATCGAGGGGCTCGGCGGGTCGATCCTGTCGGAGGACGGAACGGCGGGGGGCCTCAATACGCCCGAGGGGATTGCGGCGCTCGAGTACTACGCGAACATCGGCAACCCCGACCTCACTGCTCCGATCGGAGGCTTCAGCATGTTCGCCGACGGCACCGCGGCGATGCTGCTGGGCGGTCGGTTCATGACCGGATTCATGCCCTCGCTCAACCCCGAGCTGGTCTACGGCGAGAACTTCGCGACGACGACCATCCCGTCGTGGGAAGGCGAGGACGCCGTCGCCTCGGGCTACTCGTGGGCATGGGGCGTCACCGAGGACTCGGAGAACAAGGCCACGGCCTGGAACCTGATCGGCTGGCTCAACGAGCAGGACCGCGCGAACGACCAGCTCGCGGCCACCGGCCTCGTCACGCCGCTGGCGGGCTGGACCGACCTCGAGGCCGCTCAGGATGAGGCCAGCGCCGTGATGCAGGAGCAGCTGCCGTACACCAGCTACGGAGTGCAGACTCCGTTCTGGAACGAGATCATGACCGCACTCGCTCAGACGCTCGACGCCGTTGCGCTCGGCCAGAGCACTCCTGAAGAGGCTGCTGCCGAGTTCGACGCTCGCGTGGCTGACATCACGGGATAGCAGTCATGACCCTTTCCGCAATCGCGGAGCCCACGGGTGCCGCCGGTCTCGCGACCGGCGGCACCCCGGCGGGGCGACGCAAACGGACGCTCCGCGTCGTGCAGCGACGCGCAGGACTCGGTCTCTCGAGCGTCGCCATCATCCTCTTCATCGCCTTCTGGGTGGCGCCGCTCATCGCCACTCTGATGCTCAGCTTCACCGACTACGGGCTCTCCCGCGAGACCTCGTGGGTGGGCTTCGCCAACTACGAGCGGATGTTCGGGAACGATGAGTTCTGGAACAGCCTCGGCGTCACCGTGGTCTTCACCTTCTTCGCCGTCGGGCCGACGCTGGCGCTCGCCCTGCTGCTCGCCCTTCCGCTGGTCAAGCCGGGACGCGTCGTGACGGCGATCCGCGCCGCGATCTTCATTCCCGCCGTCATGCCTCTCGTCGCCGCCTCGCTCCTGTGGCAGGTCATCTACCAGACCGGAGGAGTCGCCGATCAGGTCGTCGGGCTCGTCGGGCTTGGCCCCCAGCCGTGGCTGAAAGACCCGCAGCTCGCCGTCGTGAGCCTGCTGATCATGGTGATCTGGAAGTACGTCGGCCTCTACGTCATCATCTTCATCGCCGGCCTTCAGGCGATCCCGGGCAACCTGTACGAGGCGGCCGCGATCGACGGCGCCCGTCCCCTTCGAACCTTCTTCCTGATCACCGTTCCGCAGCTGCGGCGCACGTTCCTCTTCGTCATCATCGTCGGAGTCACCGGTGCCGTGCAGGCATTCGTGCCGGCATACCTGCTGACCAAGGGCGGGCCGGTCGATGCGACTCAGGTTCTGCCTCTGCTGCTCTTCAACAACGCGTTCCTGTTCTCGCGCTTCGGATACGCATCGGCCATCGCGATCGTGCTGCTCGCGCTGCTGCTCGTCTTCGCGTTCCT
Source organism: Microbacteriaceae bacterium (assembly GCA_027490915.1). Classification (GTDB taxonomy): domain Bacteria; phylum Actinomycetota; class Actinomycetes; order Actinomycetales; family Microbacteriaceae; genus Microcella. The sequence continues at coordinate 716 of JAIXXG010000109.1, read as the reverse complement.
GCAGTTCAAGCTTGTCGATGAGCCGGAGGACTGACCGCATGACTCTCTCGTCACGTCGACGCTGGTCGCTCGGCCGCGTCATCAGTCTCACGATCGTCGGCGCCTACGGCCTCGCCGGGCTCTTCCCGCTGTGGGTCATGATCGTCTTCGCATCGGCGCCCGACGACAGCGACCTCTCCGGAACCGGTCTCCCGCAGGCCTTCCTCTGGCAGAACCTTGTCACCGTCTTCGAGCAGGCGTCGTTCGGCGGCTACCTGTGGAACAGCATCCTCATCACCTCGGTCGCCTGCGTGCTCGACATCATGATCTCCGCATCAGCGGGATACGCGTTGGCGAGGCTTCGGTATCCCGGGCGATCGCTGTTCATGAATGTCATCGTCGTCGCGCTCTCACTGTCGCCGGTCGTTGTCGCCATTCCCGTCTACATCGCGATGGGTGAGCTCGGTCTGCTCGACTCCTACGCTGCGCTGATCCTGCCGATCGCGGTGAGTGCGCTCGGTGTGTTCCTCGTGCGGCAGTACGCACTCGCCATCCCGTCGCAGCTGTTCAACGCGGCGCGAGTGGACGGTGCGAGCGAGCTGCGCATCTTCTTCCGCGTGGCGCTTCCCCTGCTTCGTCCGGCGCTCCTCACCCTGCTCCTGCTGCAGTTCCTCGCCCACTGGGACAGCCTGTTCTGGCCGCTCATCGCGGTGAGCAGCCAGGAGCTCTGGCCATTG
>JAIXXG010000126.1 GCA_027490915.1 Microbacteriaceae bacterium | reverse complement strand
CGCCCCTACAAGAGCCCGTGGGGCACCTTCGGCGCCTACAGCGCCGCGGCCATCGCCGCCCTGGTGTTCGTCGGCCTGCTCATCAACCCGGCCTTCCAGGCGGCGATCGTGGCGATCATCATCGTCTACATCCTCATCCTGCTCGGCTTCGCCCTGCACTTCCGCAAGCGCCTCGTGCTCTCCCCCGAGGAGGAGTACGCGATGAGCGGCGGAACCCACGAGCTCACCAAGGAGTGAGTCTCGGCTAGCACGACCGGTGCGGGCCGCGAGCGTTCAGCTCGCGGCCCGCACTGCTATCTCAGGGGGTGGCGGGCACGAGGGCGGGCGCGAACGCGGCGAGAGCATCCCGTCGACGGGCACGACCGGCGGCGAGCCGCGCGACGACGAGCGACACGGCCCCGAGCAGCGCGAGCGCGCCTGCGGCGGCGAGCACCCGGCTCGGGTCTCCCCCGGCGAGCAGGGCCTGCATGCCGTCGACCGCGGCGGTCATCGGCAGCACGCCGCTGAGCGCCGGGAAGGGGTCGGCGAGCGCCGCGATCGGGATGATGCCGCCGGCGGCGACCAGCTGCACGGCCAGCAGCAGCAGCGAGACCACGAGCCCGCCCCGCCCGAGGGTGAGCGTGAGGGCCGCGTGCAGCGCCGTGAAGGCGAGCGCGATGAGCGCGGTGAAGGCGAACGTCACGGGCAGCAGCGACAGGGCCAGCCCGCTGACCGCATGCACCAGCACGGTGACGAGCGCGGCCTGCGCCAGGGCGACGAGCGAGGCGCGGCCGACCGTGCGGCGCACGATGATGCCGCCCGCGGCCGAGGTGCCGATGACGCCGCGCGCGGCGGGGCGCAGGGCGAGGAAGGTGGCCAGGGCGCCCACCCAGAGCCCGATCGGCACGAGGGTCTCGGCGATGACCGAGGCGACCCCGTCGACGGCGTTGACGCGCGTGGCGTCGACGACCACGGGCTCGCTCGCGATCGTGCTGTCGCCGGCGGCGGGCACCTGTTCGGCGCCGCTCGAGAGCCCGGCGGCCAGCTCGTCCGCCCCGTCGGCGAGCGAGGCGACGCCAGAGCCGACTTCGGCGGTGCCGCCCGCGAGGGCTCCGAGCCCGCTCGCGAGCTGCGACGCCCCCGACCGCAGCTCGGCGCCGCCGGCGGAAAGGGCCGCGGCACCGGCCGCGCTCTCGCCGATGCCCGACTGGATGCCGTCGATGCCGGCGTTGAGCGGCGGCACGACGGCAGCGGCGGTGCCCGCGAGCACCTGCGCGTCGGTCAGCGCGTCGAGGAAGGCCTGCTGGTCGGCCGGGCTCAGCCCGGAGGCGGCGATGGCGGGCGCGAGGGCGGCGAGCTCGCCGGCGAGAGCGCCGGCCGACGACGGGATGCCCGCGAGCGCCTGCTGCCCCGCGTCGAGCTGCGCGGCTCCGCTGCGCAGCTGCCCGAGGCCCGACGAGAGCGCCGACACGCCGCCGGTGTACTCGGCGACGCCGCTCGAGAGCGCCGAGGCTCCGCCGGCTGAGCTGCGGGCGCCGGCGGTGAGCTCGGCGAGGCCGCTGCTGAGCTGCGTGGCGCCGTCGCCCAGTTGCGCCGCGCCGTCAGCCGCGTCGCCGAGGGCCGCGCCGAGCTCGCCGAGGCCGGTGGTGAGCCCGTCGAGGTACTGCGCCGTGATGGCGGCGCCGAACTGCTGGGCGAGCCCGCTGCCGACGGCCTGCACGACCGAGCCGGCGAGGTAGCTGTGCGCATCGTCGGTCTCGACCTGCAGCTGAGCCTGCACGGGCTCGGGGGTGCCGATCGTGAGCAGCGAGGCCGAGAAGTCGCTCGGAATGGTGAGCACGGCGTAGACCTCGCCGCTGTCGAGCGCGCGCTGCGCCTCGTCGGCGCTGGTCACGCGCCAGTCGAATCCGGCGTCGCTCGACCCGGTGAGCTCGGTGACCAGCTGCCGCCCGGCGAAGACGATCTGCTCGTCGCCGTCGGGGGTGGTCGTGGTGAGCAGCTCGTCCTCGTTCACGACGGCGGCGGGGATGCGCTCGAGCCCGCTCGAGCTCGAGCCGACCGCGGCGAGGGCGAGGCCGACGAGGGCGAGCGGCACGACACCCGCGGCGACGATCGTCAGCCAGCGGCGCACGCGGCCGCGCGGGGTGAGGTGGGCGGTGACGCGGGCGGCGGCGGAGCGGGGGGCGGTCATGAGCCGATCCCTTCGGTCAGGGCGGGCGTGGCGATGCGGGCGACGACCGCGTCGTCGGCCGGAGCGGAGCCGGGTTCGCGGCCCCAGATGCGCACGACTGGCACGGGCGCCAGGCGCCGGACGAGGTCGTCGATGGGGGCGATGTCGTCGGCCTCGAGGGCGTTGTCGCGGTGGTCGAGCACGATCACGGGGGTCGCGTCGAGGGTCGCGACGCCGGCGAGCACGAGCGCGCGACGGCGGGCGTCGAGCGTGCTCACCGGGGTCTCGGGGTCGGCGATGCCGGCCGGCTCGATGCCGAGCGCGGCCACGACGGCGGTGAGCCGCGTGATCCAGCGCTGGGTGCGGCGCGGGCCGCGCGGGTAGCCGGCCGCGAGCGCGATGCGCTCGCTCACGAGCCCGCCGATCGTGACGCTCGGCGCGAGCCGGTCGCCGCTGATGTCGACGAGGGTCACGCGGCGCGACGCGCGGCCCGACTCCGACGGCAGCACGGCGTCGGCGACCACGGCGCGGCCCGATCGCGGGGGCAGGTAGCCGGCGAGGGTGGCGGCGGCGATGCGGCGCAGCGACGACTCGGCGACCAGGTCGACGCGGTCGCCGGGGCGGGCGGTGAGCGTGAGCTCCGCATCCGTGTCGGCGAAGCCCAGGCGGTCGGCGACGACGACCGCATCGCCCAGCTCGGCGGCCCACGCGCGGTGGTCGCGGTGGTGGCGCAGCTTCTCGCCCTCGACATCGAGGTCGGGCAGGGCGCGATCGAGTGAGCGCGGAAACCACCAGGCCGCACGCCCGAACAGGGTCATGAGCGCCGGGCCGAGCGTCATGCGCACGAGGAAGGCGTCGACGGCGATGCCGACGGCGAGGCTCAGGGCGATGGGCTTGATGAGCCCCGCCCCCTCGGGCACGAACGCCGCGAAGACGAAGAACATGATGAGCGCGGCCGCCGTGACGACGCGGGCGCCGTTGGCGAAGCCGTCTTCGATCGAGCGCTTCGCGTCGCCGGTGCGCACGAACTCCTCGCGCATGCCCGAGACGAGGAAGACCTCGTAGTCCATGGCGAGACCGAACAGCACCGCCATGAGGATGATCGGCATGAAGCTCAAGATCGGCCCGGGTTCGGCGTGCAGCAGTTCGGCCCCCCAGCCCCACTGGAAGACCGCGACGGTGACGCCCATCGCGCTGCCGACCGAGAGCAGGAAGCCGAGTGCAGCCTTCACGGGCACGAGCACCGAGCGGAAGACGGCCATCAGCAGCACCACCGAGAGCCCGACGACGACGAGCCCGAAGGGGATGAGCGCGCCGGTGAGGCGGGTCGAGATGTCGATGCCGACCGCGGTGACGCCCGTCACGGCGAGCGGCGTGCCGAACTCGGCCTCGATCTGCTCGCCGGCGGCGCGCAGGTCGGCGACGACGACCTTGGTCGCCGGGTCGTCGGGCGCGGTCTCGGGCGCCACCTGGAAGATCGCGGTCTCGAGGCCGGGCGACGGGATGCCCGGGCTGACGCTCGCGACCCCGTCGACCTGCTCGAGCTCATCGCGGATCGCCGCGAGGTCGTCGAGGATGTCGGTCGTCTGCGTGATGTCGAGGGTGACGAGCAGCGGGCCGGCCGTGCCGGGCCCGAAGCTCTCGGCGATGAGGTCGTAGGCCTCGCGCTGCGTCGAGCCGGCGGGCTCGCTGCCGCCGTCGGGCAGGTTGAGGTCGAGCGAGAAGGCCGGGATCGACAGCACGCCGAGCAGCGCGACGACCGAGACGCTCGTGACGATGGGGCGTTTCATGACGCCGCGCACCCAGCGGCGCCCGAGGGTCGGCGGGGCGTCGCTCGCGGGGTGGGCGCGGTGCCAGGCGCGCGAGCCCTCCTTCGGGGCGAGCTTGGCGCCGGCCGTGGCGACGAGCGCGGGCAGCAGCGTGACGGCGGCAGCGATGGCGATGAGCACGGCGAAGGCCGCACCGACGCCCATGACCGAGAGGAAGGGCACGCCGACCACGAGCAGGCCGAGCAGGGCGATGATGACGGTCGCGCCGGCGAAGACCACCGCGCTGCCCGCGGTGCCGACGGCGACGGCCGCCGACTCCTCCGGGTCCATGCCCTGCGCCAGCTGGGCCCGATGGCGCGACAGGATGAACAGGGCGTAGTCGATGCCGACCGCGAGCCCGATCATCACCGCGAGCAGCGGCGCCGAGCTCGACACCGGCAGGAAGGCCGCGAGGGCGAGGATGCCCCCGATGACGATGCCGACGCCGACGATGGCCGACACGAGCGGCATCCACGCGGGCCGCAGCGAGCCGAACGTGATGATGAGCACCGCGCCGGCGAAGAGCACGCCGAGCACCTCGGTGACGGTCAGCCCGACCGTCGTGTCTTGGAAGATCTGGCCCGCGTACTCCACGCGCACGTCGACGGTGTCGGCCGTCGCGACGAGCGCGGCGATGGTCTCCTCCGAGATGTCGCTCGAGGCGCCGTCGAGCTGCACCCGCACGATGGCGAGGCGCTCGTCGTCGCTCACCTGTCCGTCGGCGAACTCGTCGAAGGGGCCGAGCACCGAGTCGACGCCGTCGACCTCGGCCAGGGCATCCTGCAGGGTCTCGATCTGGTCGCGGATGCTCGCATCGGTCACGACCGAGCCCTCGGGCGCCACGACCACGGCCTGGGCGCTCGCGCCCGACACGGCCGGGAAGAGCGCGTCGAGCTGGTCGAGCGCGGTCTGCGACTCGGTGCCGGGGATGCTGAACGTCTCGTCGGTCTGCCCGCCGAGCGCGACGGCCCCGCCGAGGGCGGCCGCGAAGGCGAGCAGCCACGCGATGATCACGAGGCGGGCGCGACGGTAGGAGTACCGGCCGAGCCGGTAGAGCAGCGTGGCCATGGGCGTCCTTCTAGGCGGTGAGGGTGTCGGCGGGCACGAGCAGGTCGTGCAGGATCTCGAGGAGGGCGGTGCGCACCTCGTCGATCGGGATCTCGCCGTTGAGCCCCAGTCGCTCGGCGGCCGCCAGGGTGTAGGCGACGCCGCCGAAAGCCACGCCGAAGCGCAGCTTCTCGATGGTCGAGCCGCTCGCGAGCCGGAACAGCTCGGCGACGCGGCGCATGAGTTCGGTGGCCCGGTGCATGACGGGCACGTCGTCCAGGGTGGCGCCCTGGTTGATGACGAGCGGCACGACCTGGCTGTGGGTGAGCAGCAGGTCGACGAAGCGCTCGACGAAGTCGGCCCGCCGCAGCACCGACCCGCCCTCGTCGTCGATCAGCAGGCGCTCGAGGTCGTCGAGCACGGGGTCGACGATCTCGGCGAGCAGCTGCTCTTTCGACGAGAAGTGGTAGAGCACGCTGGCCTTCGAGGTGCCCGCCAGATCGGCGATGCGCTGCAGCGAGGTCGCGGCGTAGCCCGCCGAGGCGAACTCGGCGAGGGCGACGGTGCGCAGCTGATCGTGGAGGGACATGCCTCCACGGTACTGACCGATCGGCCAGCGCTCTGACCAGCCGGTCAGTCTCTGAGGATGCTCTGGGCACTGTCTCAGACTCGCCCCACCCGCGCGCGCACACCCGCTAGCGTGAGGGCGACGGAGGAGGTCGCATGCGCAAGTTCCTGTTCAACGGCGCCGTGCTCGGAGCCGCGTTCTCGGCGGTCGGCGTCATCAACGCGACCCGCACCGGTCCGCGCGACTGGCGCCTCGCGCTCATGTGGGTGAGCTGGGGCATCAACGTGGCGATCGCGGTCGGAACGGTCATCGAGGAGAGCCGCGAGCAGGGGCCGCTCGAGCTCGACGACTAGCGTTCGGGGGCTGTTCGTTAAGCGAACATGTTTCGCGAGCACCCCCCGTAGTGGGTGTCTTTAGTCCCTACCGCGGGGGGTTTCCGCGGGTGGACACTGACGGCGAATGCGCGAATGCCATTCATGTCAGCCGAAGGAGTTCCACCCCATGAAGACCAGAACTCGCGCGGGAATCGCGCTCACGGTCGGAGCAGCTCTGGCTCTCGGCCCCTCCCTCGCCGCCAGCGGCGCATCCTCGGCGATCGTCAACGGCTCGTTCGAGGCCGACGACATCGGCAGCACCGCCGTCACCGGCTGGACGAGCATGAACCAGGCCATCGACCTCGGCGTCACGAGCATCGCCGGCTGCGTCACCGTCGACACCTCCGACTACACGAACCTGCGCGACTACTACCTCGAAGCGGAGGGCACCTGGGATCGCTTCTTCATGAACGTGCCTGACCAGTCTGAGTATTGGTACTACGTGGTCGACGAGGCGACCTCCGACCCGATCACCATTCTCGGCGCCCCGCTGGTCTTCGATGACGACTACGGCGTCTACTACCTCGAGATCGCCGGAGCACCCGTCTCGGCGCCCGCCTATGCGCTCTCGAGCGTGACCGAGCCGGCGCCGGAGACCGCACCGGAGGAGACCACGCCCACCGAGCCCACGCCGGAGGAGACCACCCCCACCGAGCCCGCCCCCGAGCCCGCGCCCGAGGAGACCGCGCCCACCGAGCCCACGCCGGAGGAGACCACCCCGGCCGAGCCGGCCCCGAGCGAGCCCGCACCGAGCGAGCCGGCACCCGAGACCTCGTTGCGGCCCGCCGACGTCGGCGTGACCTACCTGCACGAGGACGACTGGAGCACCGAGCAGCGCGACGCCTTCCTGGCCGCCGCGGCCGCCGCGGTTCCCGACCCGGTCGAGCGCGGTGACGACATCGAGAACGCCGGTCTCGACTCCGAGGAGTACGCGACGACGATCGTCGACGGCATCGATGTCGACCGTGACGGGAAGGTCATCGAGCTCTACAGTGACCTCGACGGCGACCTCGACGGCTACGTCATCCACGGCCCCGCGATCTTCAGCGAGCCCTTCACCGTCACCGCCGGTCGCCAGATCAGCCTCGACTGGAAGGCGGTCGACAACTCCGACGACTTCCACGTCTTCGGCTACCTGCTGAACGTCGACACCTGCGCGCAGACCGAGGTCATCGACGCCACCGGCCAGTCGGCCGAGTGGACGACCACCGCGGTGGCGATCCCGGCCGCGGGCACCTACCGCTTCGTCTTCGTCTCCGGCTCGTACGACAAGAGCTGGGGCGGCGCGGCTGGTGCCTACATGTACATCGACAACATCGTGCAGACGCCGGTCTTCTCGAGCCCGGGCATCGACCTGGCCCTCGCGGCGGGTGTCGGCGACTACCTGCCGGGCAGCGACGTGCAGGTATCGGGAGGCGGGCTGCTGCCCGAGTCGGAGTACGACCTCGTGCTGCGCTCGACCCCGGTCACCGTGACGCAGGGTACGACCGATCTCGACGGCAACTTCGTCAACATCGTTCCGTTGCCGCTCGACATCACGCCCGGACAGCACACAATCACTCTCACCGGGCAGAGCCCGAGTGGTCCGCTGACGAAGGTGGCCTACATCACGGTCGGCGCCGACGGCACGCTGCTCTACCTGTCATTCGACGGGCCCCAGCCGGCCCTCGCCATGACCGGAGCGGCCGAGAACGCAGGGCTGATCGCCCTCGCGCTGCTGCTGACCGTCACGGGCGCCGCGGCGATCGAGTTCGAGCGCCGGCGCCGCAGCCCCTTCAGCACGGTGTACGTGCGGTAGGGCATCCCGAGACAGCAGCCCCGTCGTCGACGCTGGTCGGCGGCGGGGCTGCGTCGTGTGCGGGACCAATGGCCCTGGGCAGGCACGGCCCGCCTGCCTAGCCTGAGAGTGCAGCGGCGTCGATGCCGCGGCGGCGGGAGGGCGCATGGTCACGCAGAGCACCCCCGCCCGCGCCGTGTTCTTCGTCTCCGACGGCACGGCGATCACGGCCGAGACGCTCGGCAGCGCCCTGCTCGTGAGCTTTCCGTCGGTGCCGCTCGAGCGGCACACGATCCCGTTCGTCGACTCGCCCGCGGCGGCCGCCGAGGCGGTCGCGCTCATCGCGGCGGCGCGCGCCGGGGCGCCCACGGCGGCGGCTCCGGATGCCCCTCCCCTCGTCTTCTCGACCATCCGCGACCTGGCCCTGCGCCAGCAGGTCGCCGCCGCCCCCGCGATCGTCATCGACCTGCTCGGCGGCCACCTGCGCGAAGTGGAGGCTGCCCTCGGCGTCTCGGCCCAGCCGGGCCGCGGCACTGTGCACAGCCTCGGCGACCTCGACCGCTATCACGAGCGCATGTGGGCCATCGAGTACGCGATCGAGCACGACGACGGGCAGAGCCTGCGCGCGCTCGACCGCGCGCAGGTGGTGCTGATCGCGCCTTCGCGCTGCGGCAAGACGCCGACCTCGATGTATCTGGCGCTGCAGCACGGCGTCGTGGTGGCGAACTACCCGCTCACCGATGACGACCTCCGCGCCGACCCGACGGGGGCGCAGCTGCCGCTGCCGCTGCGTCCGCACGCCGCGCGGCTCTTCGGCCTGACGGCCAACCCGCAGCGCTTGAGCCAGGTGCGCTCGGCGCGGCGGCCCGACTCGGCGTACGCATCCGTCGCGCAGTGCACGCGCGAGGTGCGCTGGGCGGAGGCGCTGTACGCGCGGCACGGCATTCCGCACCTCGATTCGACCGATCGCTCGGTCGAAGAGATGGCGGCGGTGATTCTGGCGACGCTGCGGCGCCGCTCGACCGATGAGGAGGCACTGTCATGACGACCGACATCCTGTGGTTCGACGAGCTGGGCATGGGCGATGTCGCCCAGGTGGGCGGCAAGAACGCCTCGCTCGGCGAGATGGTCAGCAAGCTGGGCGACCTCGGCGTGCGGGTTCCGGGCGGCTTCGCCACGACGGCGGATGCGTACCACCGCTTCCTCGCCGGCGACGGGCTGTACGACCGCATCATGCAGCTCGTGCTGCCGCTCGATGTCGCCGACGTGACCGAGTTGGCCCGCGTCGGCGCGACCATCCGGGGCTGGATCGAGCAGCAGCCGTTTCCGGCCGAGCTCGAGGGCAGCATCCGCGCCGCTTACGACCGCCTGCTCGCGAACGACCCCGACCCAACCGCGGTCTCGTGGGCGGTGCGCTCGAGCGCCACGGCGGAGGACCTGCCCGATGCCTCGTTCGCCGGGCAGCAGGAGACGTATCTCAACATCAGCGGCATCGACAACCTGCTGCAGGCGATCCGCAGCGTGTTCGCCTCGCTGTTCAACGATCGCGCCATCGCCTACCGCGTGCACAACGGCTTCGCCCACGACGAGGTGGCGCT
>JAIXXG010000120.1 GCA_027490915.1 Microbacteriaceae bacterium | reverse complement strand
CGGCCTGCAGGCGCGCCTGATGTCGCAGGCCCTGCGCAAGCTCACCGGTGGCCTGAACTCGACGGGCACGTCGATGATCTTCATCAACCAGCTGCGCGAGAAGATCGGCGTGTTCTTCGGCAGCCCCGAGACCACCGCGGGCGGCAAGGCGCTGAAGTTCTACGCCTCCGTGCGCCTCGACATCCGCCGCATCGAGACCCTGAAAGACGGCGCCGAGGCCGTCGGCAACCGCACCCGCGTCAAGGTCGTGAAGAACAAGATGGCCCCGCCCTTCAAGCAGGCCGAGTTCGACATCCTCTATGGGGTCGGCATCTCGCGCGAGGGCAGCCTGATCGACTTCGGCGTCGAGCACGAGATCGTCCGCAAGTCGGGCGCCTGGTACACCTACGAGGGCGATCAGCTCGGTCAGGGCAAAGAGAACGCCCGCAACTTCCTGCTCGACAACCCGACTATCGCGGCTGAGATCGAGAAGAAGATCCTCGCCAAGCTCGGCATCGGTGTGAAGCCCGAGGCCGTGCCCGCGCCCGTCGTCGAGGCGCCCGCGGCGAAGACGGCCGACAAGCCCGCCGCTCGCGCGACGAAGCCCAGCACCGTCGACGCCGCTGCCGCGGCAGGCGAGGCCGACGACGCTCCGACGCTGCGGCCCGCGGCCTCCGCGTGATGCGCCCCCCGCAGGGCGCCGACGAGACCGAGACCGTCGGGAGCGATGACCGCATCGCTCCGGTGATCTCGCTCGCCGGCGCCCGTGCGGCCCGGCTGGGCCAGGGCGCAGCGGCAGGGATCGGGGCGACCCCGCCGACGGAGCCGCCCGCGGACCCGCACCCGGCCGCGGACCCGCACCCGACCGCGCTCACCGTCATCGAGCACCGGAAGCCGACGACGGACGAGCTCCGTGCCCTGGAGGAGCGCGTCCGGCAGATCGAGGCGACGCCGCCCGAGGAGACGCGCTTCGCGCAGTCTGCAGACCGGGTCGACGATCCGGGCATGGAGCGCGCCGCTCGGCGGGCGGAGAACGTCGCGCTGCACGCGATCACCCGTCGGGGGCAGTCGCGTGCCGAGATCGCCGACCTGCTCGCCCGCCGTGAGCTCCCCGCCGACATCATCGAGGCCGAGCTCGAGCGGCTCGCCGCCGTCGGCCTCATCGACGACCAGGCCCTCGCGCGCGACCTCGTCGACCGGCTGCGGTCGCGCAAGAAGCTCGGCAGCAGTGCCCTGCGCGCCGAGCTGCAGCGTCGCCGCCTCGACCGCGAGACGATCGAGGCCGCCCTGTCGTCCGATCCCGACGACGATCTCGACACGATGGTCGATGAGCTCGCGCGCGATCGCGCGCGGAGGCTCGGCGGTCTCGACCGCGCGACCGCCGAGCGGCGTCTCATCGACTACCTCGCCCGCAAGGGTCACACCGGGTCTTCCGCGCGCGAGGCGGCTCGACGTGCTCTCGACGGGGAGGGACGGGCGAGCGGAGGCCCGAGCAGCCGGGGGCTCGGCGCGGGCCGCCGCCCCGTGGAGTTCCACTAGCCCGCCGTAGACTGGGCGCACCATGAGCATTGCCACCCAGACGTCCGACGACCTCGGGCCCGGCGACCTCGCACCGTCGGCCCGGCCGCGCACCTACGAGGTGCGCACCTTCGGCTGCCAGATGAACGTCCACGACTCCGAGCGGCTGAGCGGATCGCTCGAGGCGGCGGGCTACGTCCGGGCAGAGGGCGGCCAGGCCGATGTCGTCGTCATCAACACGTGCGCGGTGCGCGAGAACGCCGACAACAAGCTCTACGGCACGCTCGGGCACCTCGCGGCCACGAAGCGCGTGCACGAGGGCCTGCAGATCGCTGTCGGCGGTTGCCTCGCACAGAAGGACAAGACGACGATCCTCGAGCGGGCGCCCTACGTCGACGTCGTCTTCGGCACGCACAACATGGGGTCGCTCCCGGCCCTCCTCGAGCGCGCGCGCCACAACGGCGAGGCGCAGCTCGAGATCCTGGAGTCGCTCGAGGTGTTCCCCTCGACGCTGCCCACGCGGCGCGACTCGGTCTCGAGCGGCTGGGTGAGCATCTCGGTCGGGTGCAACAACACCTGCACGTTCTGCATCGTGCCTGCCCTGCGCGGCAAGGAGAAAGACCGCCGGCCGGGCGACATCCTCGCGGAGATCCAGGCGCTCGTCGACGACGGTGCCATCGAGGTGACGCTGCTCGGGCAGAACGTCAACTCCTACGGCGTCGAGTTCGGCGACCGTCTGGCCTTCGGCAAGCTGCTGCGGGCCGCCGGGCAGATCGAGGGGCTCGAGCGTCTGCGGTTCACGAGCCCGCATCCCGCCGCCTTCACCGACGACGTCATCGACGCGATGGCCGAGACGCCGGTGGTCATGCCGCAGCTGCACATGCCGCTGCAGTCCGGATCCGACCGCATCCTCAAGGCGATGCGCCGCTCGTACCGCAGCGATCGCTTCCTGGGCATCCTCGACCGGGTGCGCGAGCGCATTCCGCACGCCGCGATCACGACCGACATCATCGTCGGCTTCCCCGGTGAGACCGAGGAGGACTTCGCCGACACCCTGCGGGTCGTCGAGCAGGCGCGGTTCGCGAGCGCCTTCACGTTCCAGTACTCGATCCGACCGGGCACCCCGGCCGCCACGATGCCCGACCAGGTGCCGAAGGCCGTGGTGCAAGAGCGCTACGAGCGGCTCATCGCGCTGCAGGACGCGATCAGCGCCGACGAGAACCGCGCCCAGGTGGGGCGCGAGGTGCAGGTGCTCATCGCGATGGGCGAGGGCAAGAAAGACGCCGAGACCGAGCGCATCTCGGGCCGCGCCGAGGACAACCGCCTCGTGCACCTGTCCGTGCCCCCGGGCTCGGAGGCTCCCCGACCGGGAGACATCGTGACGACCACGATCACCCACGCGGCCCCGTTCCATCTGATCGCCGATCACGCGGAGCCGCTGCGCGTCCGTCGCACCCGGGCCGGCGATGCGTGGGACCGCCAGCAGGCGGAGAGCTGCGGCGTGCCCTCGGCGGCGGGCTCCGCCGGCACGTCGGTCGGCGCGCGCGGCGTGTCGCTGGGGCTGCCGACGATCCGCTCCGCATCCGATCGCTGAGCGGCCGACCGCCGTGATCGTCGCGATCGTCGGGGCGACCGGCACCGGCAAGAGCGCCCTCGCCCTCGCGCTCGCCGAGCGCTGGGCGGCACGCGGCATCGCCGCGGAGGTCGTCAACGCCGACGCCATGCAGCTCTACCGCGGCATGGACATCGGCACGGCCAAGCTGTCTCCCGCCGAGCGGAACGGTGTGCCGCACCACCTCATCGACGTGCTCGACGTCACGGACGAGGCGAGCGTCGCCCAGTACCAGAGCGAGGCGCGCGGTGCGATCGAGCAGATCCTGCAGCGCGATGCCGTGCCGATCGTCGTCGGGGGGTCGGGGCTGTACGTCGCGGCGGTGCTCACCGACTTCCGCTTCCCCGGTACGGATGCGGGCATCCGAGCGCGGTGGGAGGCGGAGCTCGCCGAGCACGGGCCCACATCCCTGCACGCAGCGCTGCGCGATCGCGACCCGGCCGCAGCCGCCGCGATCGGTCCGCACAACGGCCGTCGGCTCGTGCGCGCGCTGGAGGTGATCGAGCTCACCGGCGAGCCGTTCGGTGCGGGGCTCGATGCGCGCGAGCGGCCCTGGCATCCATATCGGCAGCTCGGTCTGGCGCTCGATCGGGATCAGCTCGTGCCGCGCCTCGACGAGCGCGTGCTCGGCATGTGGCGGGCGGGGCTGCTCGACGAGGTGCGCGGCCTGCTCGCGCAGGGCCTCGAGCAGGGTGTCACCGCCCGCCGCGCCATCGGGTACGCGCAGGCGATCGCGCAGCTGCAGGGCGAGCTCGACGAGCGTGAGGCGGTCGCGCAGACCCAGGCGCTGACCCGACGCTACGCGCGTCGCCAGGTGGGATGGTTCCGGCGCGACACCACGGTCGAGTGGCTCGACGCCGCGGCGGACGACCTCGTCGAGGCCGCCGCGCACAGGCTCGGCATCGGCCGCGCTGGCTAGCATGGCGGGGTGACCACGCTGCGATTCACCAAGGGCCACGGCACCGGCAACGACTTCGTGCTGCTGAGCGACCCCGATGGTGCGCTCGCCCTCACCCCCTCGCAGCGGGCGGCTCTCGCCGACCGGCGATTCGGTGTCGGGGGCGACGGCGTGATCCGTGCTGTCCGGTCGCAGAGTCTCCCGGTCGGCCGAGCCCTGCTCGAGCACGAGCCCGACGCCGAGTGGTTCATGGACTACACGAACGCCGACGGCAGTCTCGCCGAGATGTGCGGCAACGGCATCCGGGTGTTCGTGCGCTACCTGCTCGAGGAGGGCCTCGCTGAGCTCGCCCACGGGCAGTCGATCGCGATCGGCACCCGCGCGGGCATCGTCGACGTGCACCGGCTCAGTACGGGGTTCGCGGCCGATCTGGGGCGCTGGCGCCTCGACGGCTCCGAGCCGCTCGTCCGCGCGCACGGGCTGCCCGTCGCGCGGCCCGGGCTCGGCATCGATGTCGGCAACCCGCACGTCGTCGTCGCGCTCGCGAGCGATGACGAGCTCGACGCGCTCGACCTCGGCCGTGCGCCCCAGCTCGATCCACGACCCGATGCGGGCGCGAACGTCGAGTTCGTGGTGCCCGCCGATCCGCTCGTGGCGGACGGCGTCGGGCGCATCCGGATGCGCGTGCACGAGCGCGGCAGCGGCGAGACCCTCTCCTGCGGCACGGGCGCGGCCGCGGCGGCGCTGGCGGTGCGCTACTGGGCGGAGGAGGGCGCCCCGAGCTCATGGCAGGTCACGGTGCCGGGCGGCGTGCTCGGTGTGCGCATGATCGCGACCGAGGGGGGCGAGCACGTGACGCTCTCCGGCTCGGCTGAGCTGGTCTACTCGGGCGAGATCACCCTCTAGTCGGCGCGTGCGGGCTCAGCCCTGCTCTGCGCTCCGGGGTCAGTCCGGGATGGTGCTGATCGGCCCGGTGAGCCCCGTGCGGTTGCGCACCCGCAGCACGCGGAAGCCCTTGTGTGTCGCGAAGCGCGACACGGCGAGCTCGCCGCGATAGCGGTCATCCATCCACCGCTGCAGCGAGTCGCTGCCGAGATTGCGGGCGACCACGAGCCACGCATCCGCTGCCTCGCGCAGGCGCGGCAGCCAGGCGTCGAGCATGCCGTGCAGCTCGTTCTTGCCGATGCGGATGGGCGGGTTCGACCAGATGGTCATGAACCGCACGTCGTCAGGAACCTCGTCGGGCGCCGCGACCCGCACGTTGTCCAGCCCGAGCAGCGCCGCGTTGCGACGGGTCAGCTCGCGGGCGCGCTCGTTGATATCGACGGCCCACACCGTCGCGTGCGGCGACTCGAGGGCGAGGCTGAGGGCGATCGGCCCCCAGCCGCACCCGAGGTCGAGCAGGTCGCCGCTCGGCGGGGGCGGGGGAACGTGTCCGAGCAGGACCCCAGTGCCGACGTCGAGACCGCCCGGGCTGAACACTCCGCCCGCGGTCTGCAGGGTCAGCTCGCGGCCGGCGAGGGTGACCGTCAGGGGTCGGGCGACGAGCTCTCCGCTCGGCTGCGCCGAGAAGTAGTGGTCGCCTGCCATGCGCAGAATCTACCGAACGCGGTGCGAGTACAGTGAACGGCACATGACTGAGACCGAGCATCCTGCCCCCTCTGACGACAGCGCCGGCGCCGACGCCCCGACGGCGACGGATGCGGTGGCGCGCGTTCTGGCGAGCGCCGAGTCGCGCGCCCGCAGCGTCGTCGTGCACGGCGCGGCCGCCCTGCAGGCCGACGCCGCCTACCTCGACGACCGCGACGGCGACCAGTTCGACCGCGAGGAGCGCGCGGCGCTTCGACGCGTGCGCGGGCTCTCGACCGAGCTCGAGGACGTCACCGAGGTCGAGTACCGCCAGCTGCGGCTCGAGAACGTCGTGCTCATCGGCATCTATGCGCAGGGCGACCTGGAGGACGCGGAGAACTCGCTGCGCGAGCTCGCCGCCCTGGCCGAGACGGCCGGCGCGGTCGTGCTCGACGGCCTGCTGCAGCGTCGACCGCACCCCGACCCCAGCACCTACCTCGGCAAGGGCAAGGCCCACGAGCTCGCCCTCATTGTGAAGGAGCTCGGGGCCGACACCGTGATCGCCGACACCGAGCTCGCTCCGAGCCAGCGCCGTGCGCTGGAGGACGTCGTGAAGGTCAAGGTCATCGACCGCACCGCCGTCATCCTCGACATCTTCAGCCAGCACGCGAAGAGCCGCGAGGGCAAGGCGCAGGTCGAGCTCGCGCAGCTCGAGTACCTGCTTCCGCGTCTGCGCGGCTGGGGCGAGTCGATGTCGCGGCAGGCCGGTGGGCAGGTCGGAGCCGGCGGTGCGGGCATGGGCTCGCGCGGCCCCGGTGAGACGAAGATCGAACTCGACCGCCGTCGCATCAACACCCGCATGGCGAAGCTGCGCCGGCAGATCAAGGGGTTCGCTCCGGCGCGGGTCGCCAAGCGCGCCAACCGCGATCGCTACGCGGTGCCGAGCGTCGCGATCGCCGGCTACACGAACGCCGGCAAGTCGAGCCTGCTGAACCGCATCACGCGCGCGGGCGTGCTCGTCGAGAACGCGCTCTTCGCGACCCTCGACCCGACGGTGCGCAAGACGACGACGCCCGACGGTCGCCCGTACACGATCGCCGACACGGTCGGGTTCGTGCGCAACCTTCCCCACCAGCTCGTCGAGGCCTTCCGCTCGACCCTGGAGGAGGTTGCGGAGTCGGACGTGATCCTGCACGTCGTCGATGGCGCGCATCCCGACCCGGCCGCCCAGCTGGCGACGGTGCGCGATGTGATCGGCGAGGTGGGGGCGCGCGAACTGCCTGAGCTGGTCGCGGTCAACAAGAGCGACCTGCTCGACGACGATGCGCGGCTGCTGCTGCGCGGCCTCGTGCCCGACGCGGTCTTCGTGTCGGCCAAGACGGGGGAGGGCATCGACGAGCTGCAGCGCCGCATCGCCGAGCTGCTGCCGAACCCGGATGTCGAGCTCACGGTAGTCGTGCCCTACGACCGCGGCGACCTCGTGTCGCTGCTGCACGATCGCGGCCGCATCGTCGAGACGACCTACGTCGAGAAGGGAACCCGGGTGCACGCCTTCGCGCCGCCCGAGGTCGCGACCCTCGTCGAGCCGTTCGTCGTCGAGCCGTCCCTCGACGCGGGCCTGACCACCGCGACCGACGCCCGCTGACCGCTCGCTAGACCGAGCGCAGCACCGCCACGACCTTGCCGAGAACCGTCGCCTGGTCGCCCAGGATCGGCTCGTAGGCGGAGTTCTGCGGCAGCAGCCAGGTGTGCCCGTCGCGCTGCTTGAAGACCTTGACGGTCGCCTCGCCGTCGAGCATGGCGGCGACGATCTCGCCGTTCTCGGCGGTGCTCTGCTGCCGGACGACGACCCAGTCGCCGTCGCAGATGGCGGCGTCGATCATCGAGTCGCCGACGACCGTGAGCATGAAGAGCTCGCCCTTGCCGACGAGCTGGCGGGGCAGCGGCACGACTTCCTCCACCATCTGGTCGGCGGTGATCGGAATGCCGGCGGCGATCCGGCCGACGAGCGGCACCATCGCCGCGTCACCCACCGACGGGCCGGGGACAGTCTCGTCGCCGACGCCGACAGCGCCGTCGTGGTCGAGGTCGATGAGCACCTCGAGGGCTCGGGGTCGGTTGGGGTCGCGACGCAGGTAGCCCGAGAGCTCGAGCTGGCCGAGCTGGTGCGAGACGCTCGAGAGCGAGGCGAGCCCGACGGCCTCGGCGATCTCGCGCATGCTCGGCGGGTATCCGCGCCGGGCGACGGAGGCCTGGATCACGGCGAGGATCGCCCGCTGCTTGTCGCTCAGGGTCGTGCGCCGGCGCGTGCCGCCGCCGGACTCGGTGCTGTCCTCCGCCATGCGCTGCTCCGTTCGTCGGAAGGTCGGTCGTCGGAATCGGGACCGTCGGAATGTCGGTGGTCGCGGGTTCAGTGTTCCTCGACCCTCGAAACTCTATCCAGTTCTCGGGCTCCGCTCAAACATCCGTTCGAGCGTGTTGCCCGATCAGCAGAAGATTCGGGCGGAAAGGGTTGAAACTGTGTTCGATCGAAGGTATGTTCGAAACACAGGTTCGCATCCGGCTCTCCCGGCCGAGAGTCGGATGCATCCCCCCGGCGGCCCCCCGGCGCCGGGGGGCCTGTACCCCCGACCGAAGTGGAGGCGATGACATGACCACCATCACCTACGGCAGCGTTTCCTACGGCAGCGCCCCCTACGGCAGCGCACCGTTCGGCGCGGCACCGGTCGCGCGCACCCGGCTGCGCCTCACCCGCCGCGGCCGCTTCGTCATCGCCGCCCTCGTCGCCCTGCCCCTCGTCATCGCGCTCATCGGACTCGCGCTCAACGGCGGCGGTGCCGTGGCGGGGTCGACCGCCGCTCCGGTCACCGTCACGGTCGAGTCCGGTCAGTCGCTCTGGAGCCTCGCCGAGCAGCTCGCCCCCGGGGCCGCCACGGCCGACGTCGTCGCCGACCTGGTCGCCGTCAACGGTCTCGATGGGGCGTCCGTGGTTCCCGGCCAGGTTCTCATCGTCCCGGCCGCCTACGCCGACTGAGTCCCGCGCCCGGCCAGACGGCGCGTCCTCCGTCCCGGCCGGGCGACCGCGCAGCGGGCCGCGACTACGATGACGGAGTGACGAGCCTCGCCGACCTGCCGATCCGCGACGACCTCCGCGGGCTCACGCCCTATGGCGCGCCGCAGAAGCCCGTGCGCATCGCGCTGAACGTCAACGAGAACACCCACCCCGTTCCCGCCGAGGTCGTCGAGCACGTCACGCGGGCGGTCGAGCAGGCCCTGCACAGCGTCAACCGCTACCCCGATCGCGAGTTCACCGCGCTGCGCGAGCACCTCGCGGGCTACCTGAGCACGGCATCCGCCTCGCCCGTCTCGATCGGTGCCGAGCAGATCTGGGCGGCGAACGGCTCGAACGAGGTCATCCAGCACCTGCTGCAGGCGTTCGGCGGCCCCGCGCGCACCGTACTGGGCTTCCCGCCCACGTACTCGATGCACTCCATCATCGCGGCGGGCACGGGCACGACGTGGCTGGCGGGGGAGCGCGATGCCGACTTCCGCCTGAGCCCCGAGACCGCGGTCGCCGCGATCGAGCGGCACGACCCCGATGTCGTCTTCCTCTGCGCCCCGAACAACCCGACCGGCACGCCGCTCGGGCTCGACACGATCGCGGCCGCCTACGACGCGAGCCGGGGCATCGTGATGGTCGACGAGGCGTACGCCGAGTTCATGCCCGCCGGCGAACTCGATGCACTGAGCCTCCTCCCCGGGCGGGAGCGCCTGGTCGTCTCGCGCACGATGAGCAAGGCGTTCGCCTTCGCCGGAGCCCGATTGGGATATCTCGCGGCCGACCCCGCCATCATCGACGCGCTGCGCCTCGTGCGGCTGCCCTACCACCTCTCCGCGCTCAGCCAGGCGGCCGCGGTGGCCGCTCTCGAGCATGCCCCGACGATGCTGCGCACGGTCGGGGCGATCCGCGAGCAGCGCGATCGGCTGCTGGTCGAGCTCGCCGGGCTCGGCTACGCCCCGCACGACAGCTGGGCCAACTTCGTGCTGTTCGGCGGGGTCGACGACCCGCGCGCGACCTTCGAGTTCCTGCTCGAGCACGACATCCTGATCCGCGACGTCGGGCTGCCGGGCCACCTCCGCGTCACGGCGGGCACTCCCGAGGAGACCACGGAGTTCCTCGCGGTGCTGGCTAGGATGGGCCGGTGAGCACCCCCCGCATCGCCGAGCTGCGTCGTGAGACGAGCGAATCCTCCATCGAGTTGCGGCTCGACCTCGACGGCACCGGTCGGTCGTCGATCGCGACGACGGTCCCCTTCTTCGACCACATGCTGACGGCCTTCGCGAAGCACGCTCTCGTCGATCTCGACGTCACCGCGCGCGGCGACACCGACATCGACGTGCACCACACGGTGGAGGACACCGGCATCGTGCTCGGTTCGGCGATCGCACAGGCGCTCGGCGACAAGGCGGGCATCGCCCGTTTCGGCGACGCGCTCGTGCCCCTCGACGAGGCGCTCGCGCAGGCCGTCGTCGATGTCAGCGGTCGCCCTTATCTCGTGCACAGCGGCGAGCCCGCCGGTTTCGAGCACCACCTCATCGGCGGGCACTTCACGGGCTCGATGGTGCGCCACGTCTTCGAGGCCATCACGATGCACGCGGGCCTCACGGTGCACCTCGCCGTGCTCGCCGGGCGCGACCCGCACCACATCGCCGAAGCCGAGTTCAAGGCCTTCGCCCGCGCCTTCCGGCAGGCTGTGCAGCTCGACCCGCGCGTGCAGGGCGTCCCGTCGACCAAGGGTGCGCTCTGACCGTGGCGCGCCCTCGCGTGGTCGTGCTCGACTACGGTTCCGGAAACGTGCACTCGGCCGCGAAGGCCGTCGAGGCCGCGGGCGCTGTCGTCGAGCTCACGGCAGACCGCGAGCGCGTGATGTCCGCCGACGGCCTCCTGGTTCCCGGCGTGGGCGCCTTCCGGGCGGTCATGGATGCCCTCCGGGCGGTGCGCGGCGACGAGCTGATCGATCGACGCCTCGCCGGCGGTCGCCCGGTGCTGGGCATCTGCGTCGGCCAGCAGGTGCTGTTCGAGCGCGGGGACGAGCGGGGGGAGGTGACGGAGGGTCTCGGCCAGTGGCCGGGCACCGTCTCGGCGCTCGATGCCCCGACCGTTCCCCACATGGGCTGGAACACCGTCGACGCGCCCGCGGGCTCGGTGCTCTTCGATGGCCTGCACGATGAGCGCTTCTACTTCGTGCACTCCTACGCCGCCCACGAGTGGACTCTCGACCCCCACCCGGCGATCCCCGCTCCGATGGTGACGTGGGCCGAGCACGGCGAGCGCTTCATCGCGGCGGTCGAGAATGGTCCGCTCAGCTCCACCCAGTTCCACCCCGAGAAGTCGGGTCGGGCGGGGTTGCAGCTGCTCGCGAACTGGCTCGGCACTCTCTGAGAGCACGCTGACGCTCAGCCCCGACCGAGGAGCGGGTACGATTCTGTGTTTGGCCGCCGTCCGTCGCGCGCCGCACCGTGACACGATCAGAAAGTTGTCGATGAGCGAGTTCTCGACCGTCCCCGCCCTCACCCTCCTCCCGGCGGTCGACGTCGCCGGAGGCAAGGCGGTGCGCCTCACGCAGGGTGAGGCCGGCACCGAGACGAGCTACGGCGACCCGATCGACGCCGCCCACGAATGGGCCGACCAGGGCGCCGAGTGGATCCACCTGGTCGACCTCGACGCGGCCTTCGGGCGCGGCAGCAACCGCTCGATCATCAAGAAGGTCGTCAAGACCACGCCCAAGAACGTGAACATCGAGCTCTCGGGGGGCATCCGCGACGACGCCAGCCTCGAGGCCGCGCTCGCGACGGGGGCCAAGCGCATCAACCTCGGCACCGCGGCGCTCGAGAACCCCGAGTGGGCCGCCCACGTGATCGCCGAGTACGGCGAGGCGATCGCCGTCGGTCTCGACGTTCGCGGCACGACCCTCGCCGCCCGCGGCTGGACGGAGGAGGGCGGTGACCTCTGGGCTGTTCTCGAGCGTCTCGAGGCCGCCGGCTGCGCGCGGTACGTCGTCACCGACGTCACCAAGGACGGAACCCTCAAGGGCCCGAACCTCGACCTGCTGCGGTCGGTCATGGAGCGCACGCACCGCCCGGTCATCGCGTCGGGCGGGGTCTCGAGCCTCGACGACATCGCCGCGCTGCGCGATCTGGTTCCGCTGGGCCTCGAGGGCGCGATCGTCGGCAAGGCGCTCTACGCGGGCGCCTTCACCCTGCCTGAAGCGCTGGATGTCGCCGGGCGCTGACTCTGCCGGTCAGCCGTGGGAGGGCCGGCACTTCGAGCCCAACGCCCACACGGCGGATGACGGCTCGGCCCCACCGGCCTATCGTGCCGCCATCGCGGCGCTGCGAGCGGGCGAGACCACTCTCGCCGCCGTGGTCGACGTCGTGCGTGACTGCCGGTTCCTCATCCCGCTCGTCGCGGTCGCGGGAGAGACGGGCTTGACCGACGACGGTCACCTCGTCGACAAGACCCAGGAGCTCTCGATCATCACCGTCGTCGGCCCGGACGGCCGACCGGTGCTGCCCGTCTTCTCCTCGGTCGACACCATGCGGCACTGGCGGCCGGATGCCCGCCCGGTGCCCGCGGACGCCGTGCGCGTGGCCCTCGCCGCGGCCGCCGAGCACACCGACAGAGTCGTGATCGACGCCCGCAGTCCAGAGACGCTGCTCGTGCTGCCGCGGCCCGCCGTCTGGGCGATCGCGCAAGGGGTGCCCTGGGTGCCGGCGGTCGACGACCCCGCGGTACTCGAGGCGGTCGCGCGGCCCGCGGCGGCGCATCCCGAGATCTGGGCGCTCACGCTGCTCGCGGGAGACCCGCAGGGCAGGGGAGAGGCGCCCGAGGTGATTGTGCGTCTCGGTGTCAGCGATGAGACCTCGCCCGAGCGGCTGCGCGCGATCATCGCGGCGCTGAGCGAGGCCTGGGCTGGCGACGCGACGGTCGCCGAGCGCATCGACGCGCTGACGGTGCAGCCGGTGCGCGGTGCCGCGGCCTAGTTGACCGGACCGGTGTACTTCTCGCCGGGGCCCTGACCGG
>JAIXXG010000059.1 GCA_027490915.1 Microbacteriaceae bacterium | reverse complement strand
TCTCGCTGCGCCGGGTCTTCTGGTCGAAGTGCTCGAGGATGTACTCGACGATGTTGCCGATGCGCGTCGGGTCGAGCAGCGCCTTCTCGGTGTCGATCGCCGCGACCTGCTTGTCGGTCAGCCCCTCGGGCATGGTGATGGTGTTGACGTAGTCGATGCGGAACGGCAGCACGTTCTTGTCGGTGATCGCGTCGACGATCGTGTACGTGTGCAGCTTCTCGCCGAAGGCCTGCTCGGTGGTCTTCAGCAGAGGCTTACCGCCCGAGCCAGCGTTCTCAGCGAAGATCGGCGTCCCGGTGAAGCCGAACAGGTTGTAGCGCTTGAAGGCCTTCGTGATCGACGTGTGCATGTCGCCGAACTGCGACCGGTGGCACTCGTCGAAGATCAGCACCACGTGGCCGTCGTAGATGCTGTGGCCCTTCTGCGACTGCACCAGGCGCGCCAACTTCTGAATGGTCGTGATCACGATGCGCCGCTCGGGGTCGGCCAAGTTCTTCGACAGTTCGGCCGTCGACGTCGACGCGTTCGCCGCACCCTTCTCGAACCGGTCGTACTCTCGCTGCGTCTGCCAGTCGAGATCCTTCCGGTCGACGACGAACAGCACCTTGTCGACGCTCGGCAGCCGCGACGCCAACTGCGCCGCCTTGAACGATGTCAACGTCTTGCCCGAGCCGGTCGTGTGCCACACGTAGCCACCGGCTGCTGTCGTGCCGAGCTGCTTGTAGTTGGTGGCGATCTCGATGCGCTGCAGAATGCGCTCCGTCGCCACGATCTGGTACGGCCGCATCACCAGCAGCTGCCGGTCGGCCGTCAGCACGCAGTAGCGAGTGAGAATCGCCAGCAGCGCGTGCTTGGCGAAGAACGTCTTCGTGAAGCCCACGAGGTCGCGAATCGGCGTGTTCGACGCATCGGCCCACCACGAGGTGAACTCGAACGAGTTGCTCGACTTCTTCACCCGCTGCTGACCGCGGGCATCCTCCACGTGCTGGCGCCGCGTGGTGTTCGAGTAGTACTTGGTGAGCGTGCCGTTGCTGATCACGAACAGCTGCACGTAGTCGAACAGACCCGAACCCGCCCAGAAACTGTGCCGCTGATACCGGTCGATCTGGTTGAACGCCTCACGAATGTCGATGCCGCGCCGCTTCAGCTCGACGTGCACGAGCGGCAGACCGTTCACCAGAATCGTCACGTCGTAGCGGTTCGCATACGCTCCCCCGGCCTCACCGCCCTGCTCGACCTCGTACTGGTTGATCACCTGCAGGCGATTGTTGTGGATGCTCTTCTTGTCGATCAGCGCGATGTTCTTCGTGCTGCCGTCGTCACGCCGAAACGCGTACACGTGATCCTCTTGAATGCGCACCGTCTTGTTGACGGTGCCATCGTTCGCGCCCGCGATGTACTCGCTCAGCAGCCGCTGCCACTCGCCGTCAGAGAACTCCACCTGATTCAGCGCCTGCAGCTGCACCCGCAGATTCGCCAGCAGCTCGGCCTCGGTGAGCAGAGACACATACTCGTAGGCCTGCCCCTGCAGCAGACGGATGAACTCCGCCTCTAGCGCCGCCTCCGACTGGTACGCGGCCGCCGCCGACGGGTCGGGCGTGAACTCGGCCACCACCGTGCTCTCGGCACTGACCACGATCGGCTCGAAATGCGCCGGGGGCGGGATGCTCACGCGAGACCTCGCTTCTCTGCCGACTCGATCAACTGCAGCGCCGACGTGGCGGCGAGCTCGGCGTCGGCCTGGGTGACGGGTTGCGCACGGTAGTCCTGACCGTTGCGGATGCGGCGCAAACGATCGAAGCGCTGGGCGGCCACACTTCCCGGAGGCTGGTCGAGCACGACCGCCAGGAAGCGGCCCACGTTCGCGTGCTGACCCGAGCCGGAGCGGGTGCGGTAGCCGTACGCCGCAAGGAGGGCCTCGCCGACGTCGTGGCATGCCCCGTACGCGAGGTCGAACCGGTTCTCGTGGTACTGCGCGTTGCCCAGATCGGCGCACTTGATGCGGGCCTTCTGCAGGAAAGCAGCCGCGCGAACCGGGTCGGGTACGACCGCCTCGATCGCGCGAGAGTCGACCATTGCCTGCACCGCGGCGACCTGATTATCGGAAAGTGGGCTCAGGGTCACGGCCACTCGCCAATCAACAGAAGGCGCGGTAGCGCGGCAACCTGGTCGAGAAACCCACGGTACTCACCCGATTCAACCTCGGCAGGAGTGAAGATCGCCGGATTCACTGCACGACCGACCTTTGCCTCGACGCGCTCGCACGCGGCATACACCGCCTCTACCTCCGGGGTTCCGATGATGAGCACATCGACATCCTGCGGTGGTGGACCGACAACGCCCGAGGCTCGAGCAGCGAACGAGCCGTAGATCAGGGCGACCTGCACCCCCTCGATACGACGAAGCTCCTCCGTGAGGTACAGCACCGGGCCGGCAGAGACGGCCAGGATGCGTCGCAGCGGCTCGACGAGCGGACTCTCGGGGTTGCCGGCGATGAGGCGCGCTCGCCCGACCGTGCGCTCGGTGAGAATGCCCGCGTCGACCAGCCGCGCGACCTCTCGGTGCGCGGTGGCGTACGGCGTCGCCGCACGATCGGCGAGCTGGCTCAGGGTGAGTTCGTCGTCGGTCAGAAGCAGGCTCGCGAGAAGACGCGCCTGTGCGTCGGAACGAAAGACGGGCGCGAGCAACGGAGGCTCACTTCTCATGAAATGGAGGTTATTGTCCATTTCATTGAGAGTCAAGGCATCGGCGAGCGCCGTCAGACCTGCTCCTCAAACGTCAGCAGCCTGTCGCGGTAGTACTCATACTGCTTGCGCCGCGCGGCGAGCTCGGCGGAGAGTCCGATGCTCAGGTCGTTGACAAGGGCTTCGAACGTGTCGAGGGTCTCCCCAATTGCGATCTGCTCCTGCAACGTCGGCACTTCGACGGGGACGGCGTTGATCGTCGAAACCGCGAGGCCGGGCTGGGCACCCTTGGATACGTACTGATTCAGGTTCATCGCGGTGAGGGCGTGAAACAGCCAAGAGGTGTCGAGAGCTTCACGGGGGGTCGCCACAACAGCGTGTTCGGTGGCGTAGAACCGCCCGTTTGCGCGACGCACATTGCCGCTGAGAGCGCCCTGCCGACCAATAAGCACGCGATCACCCTCGTGACTCCAGGTGTGCACGAACCCACGAACTCCATTCCCGCCGAAACAGGGGTAAGCGTTCTTGTCGTCTCGCTCTGCCGAGATTTCAGCGGCCGCGATGAACTTGCCCGCTTTCAGTTCCACCAACTCTCCGAGAGGCACCACTCGCTCTCGGGACCCGGAAAACAGGCTGAAACGGTAATGGGCATACTGAAGACGCCGCGCTTCCAGCTCCGCTTCCAGCTCCGCTTCCAGCTCCGCTTCCAGCTCCGTGAAGTGATCCAAGATTCGCACGATCTCGCGTTGAACCTCTGGGGGTGGGACTGGCACGGTGAACTTGCGCATGACGGAAGCACTCAGGTTGTTTATTGTCGTCGAGTCGAGTGTTTCAGCGAGGAAGTCGGAGAAAGCTCGCCCGATCAGAAGATGAAACAGGAACCGAGGCATCACTGGTCCAGTAGCACGAAGCACTGCCATGAAGCCGCCAAAGTAGTAGTCAAGATCGGATTCGATGTAGGCCACTTTGCCGACGTGTGCCTTGCTGCCACTCGCTGCACTAATGAGGATGTCATCGCGCCTTAGCCGTTGATCGTCCCGAACCCGAACTGTGGCGCTGACGGTCTTCACGTCATCGAAGTTCAAGCGATGAGAAGCAAGCGTGATGTTGTTCGCCCGAAGAACCTTCATGGGACCGTCAATTGCCTCATCCGTCTTCGAGTACGTCAACCCACGTACGTAATCCGCGAGCTCCCCCACTGGCCGGAACGGGACACCTTCCGGACAGTGAACGCGGATGAGCTCTTCGATGCGATTCATCAATGGCCCTCGAGGTGGGCCACGATTGCATCGATGGCCGTCCGCAATTCGGTCTGACGCGCAACGATGCGCGCGATTTCCTCGTTGAGGGCGGTGATGTCCACAGCCTCGCGGGTGTCTTCCGCCTGCACGTACGAGGACACCGACAGGACGTAGTCGCGGGCGGCGATGTCAGCGTTCGACACGACGGCGGCGAAGTGGTCGACCGGAGTACGGTCGACCAGGGTGGTCAGGATGCGGTCGCGATGAGCATCCGTGAGCTTGTTCTTGTTGCCGGAGCGGGTGAACTCGGCCGAGGCGTCGATGAAGACGACGTCGTTGGTGGTCTTCGACTTCTTGAGCACGAGAATGCACGTGGCGATGGTCGTGCCGAAGAAGAGGTCGGGCGGAAGCTGGATCACAGCATCCACGTAGTTGTTGTCGACCAGGTACTTGCGGATCTTCGCCTCGGCTCCGCCGCGGTACATGACTCCCGGGAACTCGACGATCGCCGCCGTGCCGTTGACCGCCAGCCAACTGAGGATGTGCATCGTGAAAGCGAGGTCGGCCTTCGACTTGGGGGCGAGCACGCCGGCCGGGGCAAAACGCTGGTCGTTGATGAGCAGCGGGTTGGCATCGCCCTCCCACTTGATGGAGTAGGGCGGGTTGGAGACGATCGCCTCGAACGGCTCGTCGTCCCAGTGCTCGGGGTGCGTGAGCGTGTCGCCGTGGGCGAGGTGGAACTGCTCGTAGGGCACGTCGTGCAAGAACATGTTGATGCGCGCCAGGTTGTAGGTGGTCAGGTTGATCTCTTGACCGAAGTAGCCGCCGACCTTGCCCGGGCCGAGCACCTTCTGGAACTTGAGCAGCAGCGAGCCCGAACCGACGGCCGGGTCGTAGACCTTCTTGAGCTCGGTCTTGCCGATGCTCGCGATCTGGGCGAGCAGCTCTGAGACCTCTTGCGGCGTGTAGTACTCGCCGCCCGACTTGCCGGCGTCGGCCGCGTACATCTGCATGAGGTACTCGTAAGCGTCGCCGAACGCGTCGATCTCGTGGTTCTCGAAGTCGCCGAGGTTGAGGTCGCCGATGGCGTTAAGCAGCTTGACGAGCTTCTGGTTTCGCTGCGCGACGGTGTTACCGAGTTTGTTGCTGTTGGGGTCTAGCTCTTGGAAGAGGCCTTTGAGGTCGTCTTCGGACTCGGTGCCGACTGCGCTGCCTTCGATGTTCTTGAAGACTCGCTCGAGCGTTTCGTTGAGGTTCTCGTCGGCTGGCGCGTTCTTTCGGACGTTTGCAAAGAGCTCGCTCGGGAGGATGAAGAAGCCCTTCTCCTTGACCGTCTCAGCGCGGCCGTGCTCGGCATCGTGGTCGCTCAAGTGCTCGTAGTTGAAGGCCTTGTCGCCTGCCGCACGCTCTTGCCGGTTGAGGTACGCCGTGAGGTTCTCGGAGATGAAGCGGTAGAAGAGCATGCCGAGGACGTAGCTCTTGAAGTCCCAGCCGTCGACGCTGCCGCGGAGGTCGTTGGCTACCCGCCAGATCGCCTTGTGGAGCTCGGCGCGCTGGGATTCGCGGGTTGTGGGGGGCATGAGTTCAGCGTACTGAGGAGGGCCCACATTGCTCCTGCGCTCATACGCTGATCGGAACGCGGAACCGCCGCCTAGATCTCGTCGTGGCGCCTTTGTCCAGTGAGCATGGCGATCGCGCACCACTTGGCGCGGACGAGCAGCTCAGCGGCCAAGATTCGAACGGGTCGTGTACGTCCGCCCGCGTCATGTCTCGGCCTCCGTCGCTTGGCCGGATCACGCCTATAGCAAGCACGCCTCATGTTGTGGCATTGTGGCGATCGGGCCGAAAACCTGCGAGCCGGATTCTCCTGGTCGTGCATCACGGTCCTGCCCTCGAGACAAATGCCCCTGAGGTCCTGGTCAATAGTCCCCATCGAGCAAGGAGTAGATATGACGTCACGCGAGAGAATGATCAGGCTTCAGAAGTTTGCTGAAGCCACTTCCTCCAGAAGCCTGGACAGCACCCGCCACAAGTGTTTCGTCTCCTATCATGTCGATGACATTGTCGAAGTTGAGCAGTTCATCGACAGCTTTGCATCGGAGTTCATTCCGCGGTCCGTTGGCGTCACTATCGAAGACGACTTCGTCGACAGCACGGACGAGGATTACATCAAGAGACGCATCCGCGAAGAGTACCTGTCCGATTCGACAGTCACGATCCTCTTGCTCGGAAAGTGCACCTGGTCAAGAAAATTCGTAGACTGGGAGATTTCCTCGTCTCTTCGAAACGACTCGGTCAACAAGCGAAATGGCCTTCTCGTCTTTCCCTTGCCGTCGATGAACAACTCAGCCAGACTTCCAGATCGAGTCAAGGACAACTGGGTAGATGGCGACTCGCCGGCTTCGTACGCCAGGTACGTGAGCTACCCAACTAGCAAGTCGGTCGTTCGGTCCCATATCGATAATGCTTTCCAAGACCGCGCATCGAAGGGGCACCTAGTCGATAACTCGCGTGCTTTGCGTACGTATAACTCAACGTGCTGAGGACATCAGCCACATCAGTCTATTGAACGATCGGCGAGCATGACCATCAACTATCAGGTGCTGGTGCTCCAATCCGAGCGCCCTGAATGGCTGTCAAGCCTCCAACAAGCCATCTCAGCGTGCCTCAAGAACTTGGGACTTCACGCGTCAATGAATGTTGATGTGACAGAAGAACTACTCGAGGGAGATGCACCCGCTCTCACCCTGGTACTAATCGGGGCGAAATCGAAGTCAGACGAGCATCTCCATGAACGAATTGACCTTGCCAGGAGCGAAGGTTTGCTGGTCGTCCCGGTTCTCGACGATCTACAGCGCTTCTCCGAACAGGTGCCAAGTCAGATCGCTCGTCAAAACGGGTTTGAATGGTCAGGCTCTGAGCCCGACGTCCGGCTAGCGCACTTTGTTCTCGAGCAACTCGGTATAGAGGAATCTAGTCGTAGGGTCTTCCTGAGCCATCGAAGAACTGACGGGCAGGCTGCGGCGGAGCAACTCCATGACGCGCTGGCACGAGTTCACTTCACCCCATTCATTGATCGTTTCGCGATACCCACCGGCGCTGACATGCAGGAGTACATTGCAGACGCACTAGAAAGCTTCGGCTTCATACTCGTTCTCGAAACTCCCGAAGCGCACCTTTCAGAGTGGGTGTTCTACGAAGTCGACTACGCGCTCGCTCACACGATGGGTCTACTGATCCTGACCTGGCCCGGAAATCCAGAACCCATTCCAGGGAGTCCGGGTGTTCCTCGACTGGAGTTGTCCCCCGAAGAGATTGGGGAAGACGCGTACGGCCGACCCGTGCTAACTGAAGTAGCCCTGGATCGAATTCTGCGTGAAATTGAGAAGCACCACGCTTATGGCCTCGTTCGACGCCGTCGGATGATGCTCGAAAGCGTGAGGGAGGCCATGCAGTCGCGGGGAGTTGCCTGCGAACAGCTGCGTGACTGGCACCTGGAGGTTGATAGCGACGGGGCTGGCCTGGTCATAGGAGTGGCACCGCGGCTCCCGGAATCTGAAGACCTTCAGTTGCTAGACGAGACTAGGAACAGCCGAGATCCAGCGGCGGATGCCGTCCTGGTACACAGCAGTCGCAGAATTGCCTCTCACCGTCGACGCCATCTCGAATGGACAATTGGCGCCCGCCGGCTTCGGCTGATCCCGGACAATGATGTGGGGTCGATCTAGTGAGCAGAACTGCCACGAGCGGCAGCCTGGCTGGGCTGTCGATATTTCTATCGGCGAGCATCCCTGATCCAGCACGTTGGGCTGGGGCCTTTGACGCGCTGGCCATCACCGACGCTGTAGTCGCAATGACTAGAGCAATTCTTCGCCGAGACGGGCGTTTAGTCACCGCGGCCCATCCCACGATTGCACCGCTGATGCTGTATGTCGCAGCCGAGAGCGAAAGCAGGGTGGACAACCCGATCATCATCTATCAGTCGGCGGCCTTCGATTCGATTCTCCCTGAGTCGACGCGACAGTTTGAGGCGATTGGCGCGGGAAGCATCATCCGCACGGCGGCCGTCGCCGGTGAACCGCCCGACCCTGCACTCGCTCCGCAAAGCCTTCATCACATGCGGCAGCGGATGTTGACCGAGCAGTCGCCGGCCGGAGCAGTGTTCATCGGAGGAATGAACGGCATTACGGCCGAATACGACATGTTCCGGGAGATCCGTGGTCAGGCACCAACCTATGCCTTTGGTCGCCCGGGGGGAGCAGCAAGTACCCTTACGGACGAATCACCTAAGGACTTGATTCCGGAGCTGGCAAACTCGGCAATCTATCCGACAGTGGCGCGGCTTGTTCTCGACGACCTGACACGACGAGCTCGCTCATGACTCAACCGGTGGTGCGTCGGACAGCATTAGCGGGATCAGCGTCATCGCCTGAACGATCCGAGAACCGCGTTGCCGCGCCACATAACTGGTATTCATCAGCGCGGCCAACCGTTTCGTGAGACCCCGTCGACGCGGCGCTGGAGGAAGCGGCGCTCGGGGTCGGAGGGGGCGAGCTCGAGGGCTCGGCAGTAGTGCGGTAGAGCATCCGTTGGCCGGCCGAGACGGCGGAGGAAGTCGGCGCGCGTGGCGTGCAGCAGGTGATACTCCCCCAGGTGCGCGTCGAGCTGGAGGGTGTCGAGCAGCGCGAGGCCCGCATCCGGGCCCTCGGAGCAGGAGACCGCGATCGCGCGGTTGAGGTCGACGATCGGTGACGGCGCCACCCGGCTGAGGTGCTCGTAGAGGGCCACGATGCGGGCGAAGTCGGTGGCGGCGGCGGACGGGGCCGTCGCGTGCTCGGCAGCGATCTGCGCCTGCAGCAGGTAGGGGCCGGGCGGCGACGCCTGCTGCTGCAGGGTGCGCTCGGCGGCTGCGAGCGTGCGGGAGGCCTCGGCGATGGCGAGGGCGTTCCAGCGAGAGCGGACTTGGTCTTCGAGGAGCACGAGATCGCCGGCGGCGTCGAGACGCGTGGCCGCACGGGAATGCTGAAAGAGCTCGAGGGCGAGCAGAGCAAGAACCTCGGGCTGGTGCGGCATCAGCTGGGCGACCAAGCGCGTCAGGCGGATCGCCTCGTCGGCGAGAGCCGGGCGGATGAGGTCGGGGCTGTCGCCGCCCGACGAGTAGCCCTCGGTGAAGAGCAAGTAGAGCACCGCGAGCACTCCGGCAAGACGCTCGGGCAGAAGGTGCGGCGGCGGAACGCGGTACGGGATGCCCGCGTCGCGGATCTTCGCGCGCGTGCGCACCAGGCGCTTCTGCATGGTCTGCTCGCTCACCAGGAAGACGTGCGCGGTCTCGGCCACGCTCAGGCCGAGCACGGTGCGGAGGGTGAGAGCGATGCGGTTCTCCATGGCGAGAGCCGGGTGGCAGCACGTGAAGATGAGGCGGAGGCGGTCGTCGTCGAACGTGGCGATCACGTCGTCCTCCTCGTCCTCTTTCCCTTGCTCGGGTGGGGGTTCGTGGGCGGCGCGCTCGGTCGCCCGCTGCTCGGCCTGGGCCTTGCGCAGCAGGTCGATTGCACGGTTCTTCGCCGCCGTCGTCAGCCACGCGGCAGGGTTGTCGGGGATGCCCTTCACCGGCCAGGTCGCGAGCGCGCGGGTGAGGGCGTCGTGAAAGCAGTCCTCCGCGAGATCCCAGTCGCCGGTCGTGCGGATCAAAGTCGCCACGATGCGCAGGCGCTCGGCCGCGACGACCTCGGCGAGAGCGGCGCTCGCCTTGGTCGTCGCGGGCGTGGGGTTGGGCATCCGGAGTCTGGAAAGCGCTAGTCGAACGGCCAGGCCGGGCGCACCTCGACGCGGCCGAAGCGGGCCATCGGGTGAGCCGCCGCGATCTCGAGAGCATCGTCGAGGTTGTCGACCTCGATGACATCGAAGCCGGCGATCCACTCCTTCGACTCGGTGAACGGGCCGTCGGTGAGGATCGTCTTTCCGTCGCGGACCGTGACCGTCGTCGCGTCGGACGGCGGGCGCAGGCGGTTGCCGACGACGGCGGCGCCGCGGGCCTCGAGATCGGCCACCCACTCTTCGATGTTGTCCTCCTCCGGGACGTAGGTGGGGGCGGCGGGGTCGCTGATGATGAGCAGGAGGTACTGCATGGTCAGGCTCCTTCGGTCTCGTGCAGCAGACGGCGCACCTCGATCGGCGAGAAGCGGCCCTCGATGAACATGCCCGCGATCTCGACCGCGCGCTCGTGGCTGGCGACATCGACGATGTAGTAGCCGCCGACGAACTCGGTGCCCTCGGTGAAGGGGCCGCGCGTCGCCACCGGCTGACCCCGATAGGTGCCGATCACCGTGACGTTCTCGGCGTCGAGCTCGTTCGAGTCGACGAACTCGTTCTTC
>JAIXXG010000092.1 GCA_027490915.1 Microbacteriaceae bacterium | reverse complement strand
TCGAGCAAGACCTCGCCGCTCAACCTCAACGAGGCCGCGGCCAGCGACGTCTAGGGTCGCTCCCGCGACGTCCCGCCGGGGGCCTTCCACGCCCGCGCGCGCGGGGGAGCATCCGCGTGCCCGCGATAGGCGTCGACCACCGTGCGCAGGTAGCGCACGATGATCTGCTGCTCGTCGGGGGAGAACTCGCGCACGGCCGCATCGACGGCGCTCACCATCGGGATGATGCGGCTCATCGCGCGCCCGATGGAGGCCGGTTCGGGCACGACGAGCGTGCCGCGGCGGTCGTCGGGGTTGGGCACCCGATGGGCGTGCCCCGAGGTCTCCAGGCGGTCGATGACGGTGGTGACGGCCGCGGTCGAGAGCTCGAGCAGCTCGGCCAGGGCCGTGGGGCTGAGCGGCCCGACCGCGATGAGGTGCTGCATGGCCGTGAGGTCGGTCTGGTTGATGGCGAGCTCGTCGCCGAGCGCGCGCTCGAAGTCGTCGGTGACGTCCAGCAGCTCGCGCAGCAGCAGCGTCGCGTCATGCGATTCGCCGAAGCTGGGAGTCTGCTGAGCCGGTTCGACCACGTGCCCAGTCTACCGCTATTTTGTTCGATGGTCGAAAGATCCGATCATCTGATGACATCCGCCCCTCCCGGCGGATCACCCCCGAGGAGCTTCATGAACGCGATCACGCGCTTCATCACCGCCGCCCGCACATCGTGGATCGTGCTCGTCGTCGGCATCGCCGCGACCGCCGGTCTGTTCGTGGCGGCCGGCTACCAGTCGGCCGACGCGGCCCCGCCCGTCGGCCTGCCCGACACGGCCGAGTCGGTGCAGGCCGCCGCCCTGCAGGAGCAGTTCGAGGACGACGACAGCACGAGCGGCCTGCTCGTGTTCGGTCGCGAATCGGGCGACCTCACCGACGACGACATCGCCGCGATCACCGAGCGCTCCGCCGAGCTCGCCGACATCGCGCTCGACGGGTTCGTGCCGCCGCCCACGATCTCCGACGACGGCACGACGGCGCTCGTGGTCGTGCCGCTCTCGATCGAGGAGAGCGTGTCGGCGCAGGCTGACCGCGCGGCCGAGATCCGCGCGATCGCCGCCGACGGCCTGCCGGATGGCCTGCAGGTGTGGTTCACCGGAGCCGAGGGCTTCGCGGTCGACATCGCCGCGGTCTTCGAGGGCGCCAACTTCGTGCTGCTCGGCATCACGGCCCTCGTGGTCGCGCTGTTGCTCATCGTCACCTACCGCAGCCCCATCCTCTGGATCGTTCCGCTCGCGGTCGTGGGTGTCGCCGACTTCATCGCAGGGATCGTCGCCCGCCTCGTGGCCGACGCGGCGGGCATCACGCTCGACGGCTCGGTGACGGGCATCCTGTCGGTGCTCGTCTTCGGTGCGGGAACGAACTACGCCCTGCTGCTCATCGCACGCTACCGCGACGAGCTGCGGCTGAACCTCGACCGCCGCGTGGCCATGAGCATCGCGCTGCGCGGGGCCGGCCCGGCCATCATCGCCAGCGGCTCGACCGTCGCGCTCGCGCTCGCCACCCTGCTCTTCGGCGAGCTCTCGGGCAACCGCTCGCTCGGTCTCGCCGGCGCCGTCGGCATCGTCGTGGCGATGGCCTACGCGCTCATCGTGCTGCCGGCCGCGCTCGTCGTCTTCGGCCGCTGGCTGTTCTGGCCGCTGATCCCGCGCTACGGCTCGGCCGACGTCGTGTCGAAGAGCCCCTGGGGCAAGCTCGGCCGCGCCGTCAGCCGTCGGCCCGTCGTGGTCGCCGTCGCCGGCTTCGCCCTGCTCGGCGTCTTCGCCGCCGGGCTCAGCACCCTGAACATCGGGCTCGCTCAGAACGACCGCTTCATCGTCAAGCCCGAGGCGGTGCTGGGGCAGGAGCGCATCGCCGAGTCGTTCGCAGCCGGCAGCACGGCACCGGCCGTCGTCATCGTGCCGGTCGACGACGTCGACGAGGTGCTCGAGGGCGTGCTCGACGTCGAGGGTGTGGTCGAGGCGACGCCCGGCCCGGCCAACGATGACATCGCGCAGGTCAACGTCGTGCTCGACGCCGACCCCGAGAGCGCGGAGTCGTTCGCGATCATCGCCGAGCTGCGGCTCGCGCTCGACGATCTCGGCGATGGCTCGGGCCTCGTGGGCGGTATCGACGCCGAGGGCCTCGACCTCCGCGATGCCCAGCAGCGCGACCAGAACCTCGTCATCCCGCTCATCCTCGTGCTCGTGCTCGCGGTGCTGATCATCCTGCTGCGGTCGCTGCTCGCCCCGCTGCTGCTGCTGCTCGCGGTGGTGGCCAGCTACTTCAGCGCCGTCGGCATCGGATCGGTGCTGTTCACGACCGTGTTCGGGTTCCCGGGGGTCGACACCAACGTGCTGCTGTTCACCTTCCTCTTCCTCGTCGCGCTCGGAGTCGACTACTCGATCTTCCTCGTGACGCGGGCCAAGGAGGAGGTGCCCCTGCTCGGCACCTCGGAGGGCATGATCCGTGCGCTCGCTGCGACCGGCGGCGTGATCACGAGCGCGGGCATCCTGCTCGCGGCCGTGTTCGCCGTGCTCGGGGTGCTGCCGCTCATCACGCTCACCCAGGTCGGCGTCATCGTCTGCATCGGTGTGCTCATCGACACCTTGCTCGTGCGCACCGTCATCGTGCCGGCCATGACCTTCATCGCGAAAGACCGCTTCTGGTGGCCGCGCCGCCCCGAGCTGACGGATGCGGAGGCCGCCGCTCGCGGCGCCAACGGGCAGGCCGAGCGCATGCCCGACGAGCTGCCCGCCGCGGACACGCGCACGGAGGAGCCCGTCGGAGCGTAGCCCGAGGGCGCATGCTGGAGCCGTGATCCGGGCTGACTCCGCGCTGAGCGAGGCGAGCACCGCGTACCTGCGGTCGCTCGAGCTTGAGCGCGGGGTCAGCCCGCACACGTTGCGCGCCTACGCGGGCGACCTCGCGTCGCTCACGGCTTTCGTCGACGAGCGGGGGGCGGAGCCCGACCCGGCTCTGCTCGACCTCGAGCTGCTGCGCGAGTGGGTGTGGAGCCAGACCGAGGCCGGGCTCGCGCCCGCATCCCTCGCGCGCCGCGTCTCGACAGCACGCGGCTTCACGGCGTGGCTCGCCCGCACCGGTCGCGCCGCGGCCGACGCGGGGGCCCGCCTGCGCGCTCCGCGGCCCGATCGGCATCTGCCCCGCGTGCTCACCCGGGTGCAGGTCGACGGGCTGCTGCAGGGACTCGCCGATCGGGCGGCCACCGGCGACCCGGGTTCGCAGCGCGACCTGGCCGTCATCGAGCTGCTCTACGCGAGCGCGCTGCGGGTGAGCGAGCTCGTCGGCCTCGACGTGGGCGACCTCGACCAGCAGCGCCGCGTGGTGCGGGTGCTCGGCAAGGGGGCCAAAGAGCGCGTCGTGCCGTTCGGCGTGCCCGCGGCCCGCGCGCTCGCCACCTACCTCGATGAGGGCCGCGCCGCGCTGCTCGGGGGCCGTGCCGACGCGGCCGTCTTCGTGGGCGCTCGCGGGGCACGTCTCTCGACGCGGGCGGTGTACGGGCTCGTCGCCGCGCTGCTGGCAGAGCTGCCGGGCAGCGGCCCGGCGGGCCCGCACGCCTTCCGGCACACCGCGGCGACGCACCTGCTCGACGGCGGGGCCGATCTGCGGGCGGTGCAGGAGATCCTCGGCCACGCGAGCCTCGGCACGACCCAGATCTACACGCACGTCAGCGCCGAGCGGCTGGCGAGCGCGTATCGCACCGCCCACCCGCGGGCCTGAGCCGGGCGGCGCGTCTCAGCCTTCCGCGAGGGGCAGCAGCACGGCCCGCTGTAGGCCACCCAGGTAGAGCAGCGGCGACACGTACTCGCCGGCGAGCCGCACGCCGAGGTGCACGCACACCCGCGCTCCAGACCCGCCGCAGTGACCGGGCAGCAGGGTGCCGATGACTTCGCCGGCCTCGACGCGCTGGCCCTCGACCACGATCGGCTCGACCGGCTCGACCGTGACGAGCAGTTGCCCGTCGCGCACGGTGATGACCGGGCGGTCGACGACGACCCCGGCGAAGTGCACGACCCCTCCCATCGCCGCGCGCACCGCGGCCGCCGCCCCGGGCGCGCTCAGGTCGACCCCGCGGTGACCGGGCGACCACGGCTCGGCCGGTGCCACGAACGGCCGGTCGACGATCCGCGCGCCGTCGACCGGCCAGGCCCAGCCGGGGTTGCGCACGCTCGCCCCCGGGCTCGCCGCGCTCGTCACGATAACCGGGCTCGCGGGGCTTGCGGCGCTCGCCGCCAGCAGGGTGCTGAGGGCGAGGATCGTCATCGCAGCGGTGCGCAGGGCCATGCGGGCAGGATGGCGCGAGCCCCGCATCCCACCCCCGCTCGTCGCGCGGTGGGGGAGCCCGCCGCCCGCCGAGGCCGGCGTGGGGGAGCGGTGGTATGCTGGCCGACGCAGTCGTGCGCGTCACGGCTGACTTCGCGTGCCCACCGCATGGCGCACACTCCCATCAGTCCGCAGCCTCCCGAGAGATCGGGGTCGAGGCCTGCCGGTCGGGAGCAGCGCCGGGCACCAGGGCCCCTCCCGTCGGGCGGGGCGACAACTGAGAACAGAAGGAGTACGGCCATGGCCGTCGTCACCATCCGCCAGCTGCTCGACAGCGGCGTGCACTTCGGGCACCAGACCCGCCGCTGGAACCCGAAAGTCAAGCGCTTCATCCTGACCGAGCGCAGCGGCATCCACATCATCGACCTGCAGCAGTCGCTCGCCTACATCGACAAGGCCTACGACTTCGTCAAGGAGACGGTCGCCCACGGCGGCACCATCCTCTTCGTCGGCACCAAGAAGCAGGCGCAGGAGTCGATCGCCGAGCAGGCGACCCGCGTGGGCCAGCCCTACGTCAACCAGCGCTGGCTCGGTGGTCTGCTGACCAACTTCCAGACCGTGTCGAAGCGCCTCGCGCGCATGAAGTAGCTCGAGGAGCTCGACTTCGACGACACCACCAAGGGCTTCACCAAGAAAGAGCTGCTGATCAAGAAGCGCGAGCTCGACAAGCTGCACAAGTCGCTCGGCGGTATCCGCAACCTCACCAAGACCCCGAGCGCGATGTGGGTCGTCGACCCCAAGCGCGAGCACCTCGCGATCGACGAGGCCAAGAAGCTGGGCATCCCGGTCATCGGCATCCTCGACACGAACGCCGACCCCGACGAGCTGGCCTACCCGATCCCGGGCAACGACGACGCGATCCGCTCGGTCGCGCTGCTGACCCGCATCATCGCGGATGCTGCTGCCGAGGGTCTCATCCAGAAGCACCAGAAGCCCGAGGCCGAGGGCAACGTCTCGGCCGTCGAGCCGCTGGCCGAGTGGGAGCGCGAGCTGCTCGAGCAGAGCGCCGCCGCCGAGGCTCCGGCCGCTGAGGCCCCGGCCGCCGAGGTCGTCGCCGAGGCGCCCGCCGAGGTCGTCGCCGAGGAGGCTCCGGCCGCCGAGGAGGCGCCCGCCGAGAAGCCGGCCAAGAAGGCCCCCGCGAAGAAGAAGCCCGCCGCCGAGGCTGACGCCCCGGCCGCTGAGACCGAGTAAGGACCCCACGTATGGCGAACGTCAGCCTGGAAGACATCAAGATCCTCCGCGAGCGCCTCGGCACCGGGATGGTCGACACCAAGAACGCCCTGGTCGAGGCCGAGGGCGACATGGAGAAGGCCACCGAGATCCTGCGCCTCAAGGGCGCGAAGGGCAACGCGAAGCGTGCCGACCGCTCGACGAGCGAGGGTCTCATCGCCGCCCACGAGGGCGCCGGCGCCACCACCATGATCGAGCTCGCGTGCGAGACCGACTTCGTCGCGAAGGGCGAGAAGTTCGTCGCCCTCGGTGAGCGCGTGCTCGCGGCGGTCGCCGCCGCCGGTGCCGCCACGGTCGAGGCGGCCCTGGCCGCTCCGGTCGACGGCTCGACCGTCGCCGCGATCATCGACGAGGAGGCCGCGATCATCGGCGAGAAGTTCGAGCTGCGCCGCGTGGCGCGCCTCGAGGGCTCGCACTTCGCGATCTACCTGCACCGCACCAACAAAGACCTGCCCCCGCAGGTCGGCGTGGTCGTGGCCTACGAGGGTGCCGACGCCGACACCGCGCGCTCGGTGGCGCAGCACATCTCGTTCGCCGACCCGCAGTACCTCACGCGCGACGAGGTTCCGGCCGAGGCGGTCGAGAACGAGCGTCGCATCGTGGAGGAGATCTCGCGCAACGAGGGCAAGCCCGAGGCCGCCCTGCCGAAGATCGTCGAGGGTCGCCTCGGCGCGTTCTTCAAGCAGGTCGCCCTGCTCGAGCAGGAGTACGCCCGCGACAACAAGCTGTCGATCAAGCAGGTGCTCGACCAGGCCGGCCTGACCGTGACGGGCTTCGCCCGCTTCAAGGTCGGCGCCTAGTCCGCACCATGCGCTGAAGGGGTTCGGGATGCTCGCATCTCGAACCCCTTCAGCATGTCGCCCGCCCACTACGCTGAACACGCACCCCACGAGGAAGATCGAGGCCCATGACCGCTGACCGCCGCCGCCGTGTTCTGCTCAAGCTCTCGGGAGAGGCGTTCGGGGGTGGATCGCTCGGCGTCAACCCCGATGTCGTGAGCGCGATCGCCCGCGAGATCGCCGAGGCGGCGACCGACGTCGAGGTGGCCATCGTGGTCGGCGGCGGCAACTTCTTCCGCGGGGCCGAGCTGAGCCAGCGCGGCATGGACCGCGGGCGCGCCGACTACATGGGCATGCTCGGCACCGTCATGAACGCCCTCGCCCTGCAGGACTTCCTCGAGCAGGCCGGCGCCCAGGTGCGCGTGCAGTCGGCGATCCAGATGACCCAGGTCGCCGAGCCGTACATCCCGCTGCGGGCCGAGCGCCACCTCGAGAAGGGTCGGGTCGTCATCTTCGGCGCCGGCGCGGGGCTGCCCTACTTCTCGACCGACACGGTCGCGGCGCAGCGCGCTCTCGAGATCGGGGCGCAGGAGGTTCTGGTGGCCAAGAACGGGGTCGACGGCGTCTACAGCGACGACCCGCGCCGCAACCCCGATGCGCGCAAGCTCGACGCGGTCACGTACCAGGAGGCCCTCGTCTCGGGGCTGAAGGTGGTCGACTCCACCGCGTTCTCGCTCTGCATGGACAACGGCATGCCCATGGTGGTGTTCGGCATGGAGCCCGGGGGCAACATCGCGAAGGCGATCCGTGGCGAGGCGATCGGCACGCGCGTCTCGAACTGACGCGGGGCGGTGGCCCGCATCCCTTAGGTATGATCTAAAGCGGCGCGCTCGCGCCGGCCGATGATGACCGAGGGAGCCCTGCATGACCGACCCCCGCACACCCGATAGCACGACGATCGCGACCGGGGTCGCCGGCATCAGCGTGCGGCTGACCCCGACCGAGCGGTTCACGTTCGGCAGCTTCGTCGACTGCAACATGGCGACGGCGTGGGTCGGCGACCGGTTCCGCATCTTCCCCGGCAAGTACGGGGAGGACCCGGTCTGGGGGCAGGCGAACGAGCTCAAGCATGCCGACGGCGCGACCGTCGCCGAGGCGTTCTCGCGCCGCCCGGAGGAGTTCGTCGAGCCGATGATGCCGCCCAACACCCCGCCGGGCGAGCCCGGCCTGCACGGCGCGGTGTGGTTCGAGACGGTCTACCAGGACTCCTCGGACGCGACCGGCCGCACCCTCTACGCGCTGTACCACAACGAGAACTACCCCGAGACGCTGCCCTACGACCCGGCCACGGGGGAGGGGCTGCGGGCCGATGACTGGCCCCCCGGGCTGACCGGGCCCGAGTCGGTGCAGGCCGTTCCGCGCATCGGCATCATGAAGTCGGTCGACGGCGGGATGAGCTGGGAGAACCGCGGCATCCTGCTGGAGGACCGCGACGAGCGGATGATCCGCCTGCCCGTCAACCGCAACAACTGCTTCCCGGGCGGGGTCGGCGACCCGAGCGCCGTCGCCTCGGGCGACCACCTCTACGTGTTCTACGGCGAGTACGCCTACCCGACCGCCTGGAGCGCCGAGACCTGGGATCGCGAGACCGAGGCCGCCGCGCAGTGCGTGAGCGTCGCGCGGGTGCCGCTGTCGGCCCTCGACGATCCGAACGGCGCCGCACGGCGTTGGAGCGGCACCGCGTTCGATGCGCCGTGGGACGGCGTGGGGCAGCCGATCGCGAGCCTGCGCATCCCGACCGCGGAGGGTGGCGGCGCCGTCTCGCAGGGCGACGAGCTGTACTACTGGGGCCCTTCGGTCAGCTGGAACGAGCACCTCGAGTGCTGGGTGATGCTGCTCGGCCGCGTCGACGGCAGCTTCTGGGTGGGCGACAGCCTCTTCCTGTCGATCAACCCGCACCGCGATCTCGGCGAGGGCGACAACGCCCAGCAGTGGTCGACGCCCGTGCGCATCGTGCACCGCCCCGGCCACACGCTCTGGTACCCCTCGCTGCAGCCCACCGACTCGCCGGAGGACCTGGCGGCGAAGCGCACCTGCCTGCGCCTCGGCCGCGAGGCGCGCCTGTTCTTCAAGGACATGAAGGACGACGAGCACGTGTACATCAGCGACTTCCGGGTCGAGTTCGTGCGCGAGACGGATGCGGCGCCCGCGACCTCGTAGAGTGAGAGCGATTCGTCCCTCTTGCTCTGGAGTCGCCGTGCGCACCCGTCGCCCCTCTCTCGTCGCGCTGCTGATCGGCGCGATGATCCCCCTGGCCGCGAGCGCGGCCGTCGTCCCGGCCGCCGCAGCGCCCGCCGACACGGTCGTCTCCGACGGCTGGCAGTGGGAGGTGCTCACGGGCGAGTCGGACCTGTTCGGCGAGGTGATCCCGCCCGGGTTCTCGTCCGCGGGTGACCTCAGCCTCGAGACCACGGCTCCGGCTCTGCGCGCGCCCTCCTTCCCCCAGCTGTTCGCCTTCATCCTGCAGTCGCGGTGGACGGCGTCGAACGTCGTCGTCAGCCAGCCCGTCGCCGGAGGCATCGCCACCGTGACGGCCGACTACGCGGGTGCGGGCGGCACCGCGGAGGTCACGGCCGTCATCGACGGCGGAACCGTGGAGTACACGATCGTGCTGCCGCCGACCCTTTCGTCGCTCATCGGCCTCGACTACAACCCCGTCGGAGACGGCTACACCGCCGCGGACTTCCAGCTGGGCGGCACGGGCCCGTCGTTCGTCGAGATCGGAGGCTGGTTCTCGGGCTCGGCCACCCATCACAGTGCGGCGTGGGCGCTCGACCAGCTCGATGCCGACCCGAATCGGGGCTGGGTCGTGTTCCTCGAGCAGACGAGCGCCGCGGAGCCCGTGGACCTCGATCGCCCTCTGACCTCGGCGGCGACGACCTCGGGCCTGGTGCGCGGGTTCCTCATCGGCGACGGCGCGGTCGGATTCTCGACTCCGGCCGACACCTGGATCGCCCGCGTCTCGCTCGTCGGCGGGGCTGGATGCGCGGTGGAGGAGAGCGACCTCGCCGCCCTCGCGGCGTCACTCACCTCCGGCACGGCTGCGCCGCTCGCGGCCGACGGCACGGGATGCCTGACGGTCGACTCTGCCTCCGGCGCGGTCGGCGTGCCGCTCGATGTGCTGCTGCCGATCGCCCTCGACCCGGCCCTGGCGGGCACCTCCTGGTGGGCGGATCGAGCCGAGCTCGAGCTGCTGACCGGCTCGCTGCCGGCGGGCGTCACGGCGAGCCTCGAGCTCGTCAACGACGAGCCGTTCCTGCGTCTGCGCGGCACCCCCGAATCCGCCGGCTCGACCACGGTTCCCCTCGCGCTCGGCGGAGCCTCCACGGCCGGCGACATCGACCTCGTCGACGCGGTCGGGGGCGAGGTGGTCATCACGATCGCGCCCGCTCTCGCGGCGACCGGCGCGGCCGAGGGAACGCCGGCCGCGCTGGGACTCGGCGCCCTCCTGCTGCTCGCCTTCGGCGCGCTCGCGGTCACCGTCGCGGCGCGGCAGCGACCGCACCGGGTCGGGTGACCGCCGGCCTGCTGCTCGCCGCGGCAGCGCTCGCCCACGCCGCCTGGAACATCGCGCTCAAGGCGGCGGGGGCGCGGGGCGCGGGTTTCCTCGCCGCGACCCTGCTCGTCGGCGTTCTCGCCTTCGCCCCCGTCGGGGTGCCCGCGCTGCTCGCCGGGCTGCCGACCGACAGCGCCGCACTCGGCATCGCGGCCCTGCTCGTGGTCGGCAGCGCGGCGCTGCAGGTCGCGTACTTCCTGCTGCTGCAGCGGGCCTACCGCGGTGCTGACGTCGGCGTCGTCTACCCGGTGGCCCGCGGCACCGGACCGCTGCTGAGCATCGTCGGAGCCGTGCTGCTGCTCGGCGAGCGTCCGGGGGCCGTGGTGCTGCTCGGCGGCCTGCTCGTGGTCGCCGGGGTCGTCGTCATCGGGCTGGCGAGCGCTCGGGTCGCGCCCGAGGGCGGCGGTGCCGAGGCGGCCTCCGCGCGGCGCTGGCGGGGCATCCGATACGGTGCGGCCGTCGGGGTGGTGATCGCCGCCTATTCCCTCTGGGATGCGGCAGCCGTCACCCGCGCCGACCTCGACCCCGTCGGGTACTACTGGGCGAGCATGGTCGTGCAGCTGCTCGTCTTCGCCGGGCTCGTCGCTCGCCGACCGGCCGCCCTCGCGGATGCTCGGGCGCACCCCGTGGCGGTGCTCGTGGTGGGCATCCTGTCGCCGCTCGCCTATGTCGCGGTGCTCGCCGCCTACCAGAGGGCACCGGTCGTCGTCGTCGCGCCCGCGCGCGAGGCGAGCGTGGTGCTCATCGCCCTGGCCGGCTGGCTGGTGTTCCGCGAGCCGCACCCGGCCCGGCGCCTGCTCGGCAGTGTCGTGGTGCTCGGCGGCATCGCACTGCTCGCCCTCGGGTGAGCCCTCGACCACTAGACTCGGCATCGACCCACCGAAGGAGCAGTGATGATCGCGGACGTTCTCGCCGAAGCCACCGAGAAGATGACGAAGGCCGTTGACGTGGCCAAGGAGGACTTCGCGACGGTGCGCACCGGGCGGGCGAACCCGCAGCTGTTCCAGAAGATCCTCGTCGAGTACTACGGAACGCCGACGCCGCTCGCGCAGCTCGCGAGCCTGCAGAACCCCGAGGCGCGCACGAT
Organism: Microbacteriaceae bacterium; assembly: GCA_027490915.1. Lineage (GTDB taxonomy): Bacteria > Actinomycetota > Actinomycetes > Actinomycetales > Microbacteriaceae > Microcella. The sequence goes on along the minus strand of JAIXXG010000092.1, from coordinate 18,354 downwards.
CATCATCACGCCCTACGACAAGAGCGCCCTCAAAGAGATCGAGAAGGCGATCGTGAACTTCCCGAACCTCGGCGCGAGCCCGAGCAACGATGGCGAGATCATCCGCGTGACGATGCCCGAGCTGACGGAGGACCGTCGCAAGGAGTACGTCAAGATCGTCAAGCAGAAGGCGGAGGACTGCAAGGTCGCCATCCGCAACGTGCGCCGCAAGGCCAAGGACGACCTCGACGCCCTGAAGAGCGAGGTCGGCGACGACGAGGTGGCCCGGGCCGAGAAAGAGCTCGAGGCGATCACGAAGCGCGCCACCGACGCCGCCGACGAGGCGTTCAAGAAGAAGGAAGCCGAGCTGCTCGAGGTCTAGATGGCCGACTCCGAGACTTCCGCCGACCGCCCGCGTCGCGGGCGTGCCGCGAGCGCGCGCGACGAGGTCGAGGCGGCCATCCACGACATCGAGAGCAAGGTGCACGATCTCGAGGCGAAGGCCCGCGAGATCGACGCCCGCATCGAGGCGCGCGCCGGCCGCAACCTGACGAAGGCGATCTTCTTCGGCCTGGTGCTGGGCCTCTCGCTCCTGTTCAGCCTCATCGTCGTCAAAGAGCTGTTCATGGTGTTCGCGGGCGCCCTCGTGGCGTTCACCGTCTACGAGCTGGCGAGCGCCCTGCGGTTCGCCGGGCGCGACATCCCCCGGGTGCCGCTCGTCGCCGTGTCGCTCGGCATGATCCCGGCAGCCTTCTACGGTGGCGCGGCCGGACTGTGGTGGGCGTATCTCGCCGCCGTCGGTGTGGTCAGCCTGTGGCGCCTCATCGAGACCGTGCGGCCGGCCATGCGCCAGCCGGGGGTCTCGCTGCGCACCGACCTCGCGGCCGGCATTTTCGTGCTCAGCTATGTGCCGCTGCTCGCCGGCTTCGCCGTCGTCATGACCGCGCAGCCCGGCGGCGAGTGGTGGGTGCTCGCCTACCTCATCGTCGTGATCGCGATCGACACCGGGGCGTACGCCTCGGGCGTGCTGTTCGGCAAGCACCCGATGGCACCGCGCATCAGCCCGAAGAAGACCTGGGAGGGGTTCGCGGGCTCGGTGGCGGCCGCGACGCTCGCGGGCATCCTGCTCGCCCTGTTCATGATCGGCACCGAGTGGTGGGTGGGCCTCGTGCTCGGCCTCACCCTCGTGGGCGTCGCGACGCTCGGCGACCTCACCGAGTCGCTCATCAAGCGCGACCTCGGCATCAAGGACATCTCGACCTGGCTTCCGGGCCACGGCGGGTTCCTCGACCGGCTCGACTCGATGCTGCCGTCGACGATCGCGGCGTACGTCATCTTCTCGCTGCTCGGCTGAGCGGGGCGAGCAGCCCCTCCGCACTGCGGCAGAATAGGGCGGTGACCTCGACGTTCCCCCTCGCCCGATCCGGCAAGCCCGGCTACGACCCGGCCGAGGTCGATGCCTTCCTCGACCGCGCCCGCGAGGCCTTCGCCGTCGCCCACGGAGACCCGGGGCTGACGAGCGACGAGATCCGCCACACCGCCTTCCGCGTCGTGCGCCGCAAGGGCTACTCGGCACGGCACGTGGATGCGGCGCTCGAGCGCCTCGAAGAGGCCTTCGCCGCGCGCGAGCGCGATCGCGAGCTCGCCGAGAAGGGCTCTGACGCGTACTACGCCGAGACCCGCGCGCTCGCCCAGGAGATCCTCGACCGGCTCGCCCGCCCCGAGGGCAAGAAGTTCCGCCGCGTGAGCCTGCTCACCCGGGGCTATCACCCGGCCGATGTCGACGCGTTCGCCGAGCGGATCTCGGCCTTCATCCAGGAGGGGCGGGCCCTGCCCGTCGAGACGGTGCGCACCATCGCCTTCCGCCCGCGCTACCGCGGGTACTCCGAGACCCAGGTCGATCTGCTGCTCGACGCGGTCGTGCGGGTCATCCTCGCCGTGCGCTGAACGGGCTCGCTCAGCCCGTTGCCGGGGCCCTCGGGTAAGATCGGCTCACTGTGGGCAGGCATGCAGCGGCAACGACGCGCCCCTCAGCACATGACGAGCGTGCACATGAAGCACGTGCACACGATGCACGTGCACAGCAGACGCGACGCGGGGGCGCTCTTCGTCGACCCCTTCCGCCCCACAGCGAGCGGCATGTGCGGCGCCCCTGGTCGCTTCCGCTCTTCGCCTCGGTGGCCTCGGTGGCCCTCGTTCTCGCGGCGATGACCGATCACTCCCCGGCGATGGCGCTCGAGGTGACCGCCCCGGCCCCGGCCGCTCCGGCGCAGGAGGTGCTGGCGACCGACGACTACGTCAGCGGCATCGAGCGCACCGAGTGGAAGACCATCGAGGTCGTCACCTACGGCATCGCCCCGGCCGCCGGCACCCCCGACCCCGGCACCGCCATGGCGATCGCTCTCGAGATGGTGACCGCCCGCGGGTGGAGCACGGCCCAGTACGACTGCCTCGTCGCGCTCTGGAACAAGGAGTCGCGGTGGAACGTGTACGCGCACAACCAGAGCTCGGGCGCCTACGGAATCCCTCAGGCCCTGCCGGGCAGCAAGATGGCGTCCGCCGGGGCCGACTGGGCGACGAACCCGGCCACCCAGATCACGTGGGGCCTCGGCTACATCGAGGCGCGGTACGGCGACCCCTGCGGTGCGTGGGCGCACAGCCAGCGCGTCGGCTGGTACTAGGGCCGAGCATCCGTGCCCCGCAGCAATCGACCCCGCGGCCACCGGCCTCGCGGGCGCCAGCCGGACGAGCAGCCCGATGAGCCGCTCGACCTCGACCGCATCACGGCGGGGCTTCGCCGCGTCGAGTCGAAGCGCTCGGGCTCGTGGAATGTGCAGCGCGTCAGCGCCACGGCGGCCCAGAAGGTCTACCGCTGCCCCGGCTGCGGCCTCGACGTGCCGGTCGGCCAGGCGCACATCGTCGCCTGGCGGGCCGACGGTCTGATGGGGGAGGCCGCCGACCTGGCCGACCGGCGTCACTGGCACGCCCACTGCTGGAGGATGGAGCCGTGACCGAAGAGATCCGCAGCGCGACCGTGCTGCCCGCCGTGCGCTCCGACATCGAGCTGCGAACCCCCGATGGCCTGACCCTCGTGGGCGAGCTCTCGCTGCCCGAGAGCCATGACCCGGTCGCGACCCTCGTGTGCCTGCATCCGCTGCCGACGGCCGGCGGGTACATGGACTCGCACATCATCCGCAAGGCGGCGGCCCGTCTGCCGGCGCTCGCCGACATCGCCGTGCTGCGCTTCAACTTCCGCGGCGTGAGCTCGCCGCGGGGCACCAGCGAGGGCTCGTTCGGCGAGGGCGAGCTCGAGGGGCTCGATCTCTCGGCCGCGATGGCCTTCGTGGCCGAGCGCGGGCTGCCCGATCCGTGGCTGCTCGGGTGGTCGTTCGGCACCGAGGTGGCCCTCAAGCACGGGCTCGAGCACCCCGTTGTCGGCGCGATCCTGCTGTCGCCGCCGCTGCACCGCACGACCACCGACGAGCTCGCGGCTTGGGCGGGCAGCGGCAAGCGGCTCGTCGTGGTGGTGCCCGAGCTCGACGACTATCTGCGGCCGCCCGAGGCGCTCGAGCGCTTCGCGGTCGTGCCCGAGCGCGAGTTCGTCGCGGTGGAGGGCGGCAAGCACCTGTGGGTCGGAGAGAACCAGACCGTGCGGGTGCTCACCGAGATCGTCGCGCGCCTCAACCCGGCTGTGCTGCCCCTGCCGACGACCTGGCCCTAGCGGCCCGGCTGTCGCGCGTCAGCGCTCGTCGAGCTTCGGGACGATGACCTGGTCGATGATGATCAGGATCGACGCGGCGACCGGAATCGCGATGAGGGCGCCGAGGATGCCCAGCAGCGTGCCGCCGATGAGTGCGGCCAGCACGACCACGACGCCGGGCACCTTGACGGCGCGGTTCATGATGTTCGGGCTCAGCACGTAGGCCTCGACCTGCATGTAGACGAGGTACCACACGGCGGCGGCGATCACGGTGGCGATCGACTCGGGGTTGACGAGCAGCTGCGTCAGCACGATGAGGATCGAGCCCGAGAGCGTGCCGACGAGCGGCACGAGCGAGAACAGGAAGGCGATGAAGGCGAACAGCGCCGGATAGGCCGCGCCGATGATCGTCAGGAAGATGAAGCTCGCGACACCGTTGATGAGCGCCAGGCCGACCTGCCCGACGACGTACCGACCGACCGCGTGCGAGACCTGCTCGGCGATGTCGATGAAGGTCTCGCGGCGCGAGCGCGGCACGAGGCGGTAGAGCGCCCGCTTGATGCTGCCGAGCGACGACGTGAAGTACAGGGTCAGGATCAGGATGATGAGCGCGCCGAAGACGCCGGTGGCGATCGACACGCTCACCGAGAGCACGCCGCCGCCGATCTGCGCGAGGTTGTCGGGGTCGGTCAGGTAGGCGAGGGCCTGGGCGGCCGCCTCGCGGATGTCGAGCACCTCGACCGGGATGATCGTCTGCACCTGCGCGAGCAGCTCGTCGAGCAGGCGCGGGGTGGTGACGTACCGCGTGACCTCGGCGATGAGGCGGCTCGACTGCTCGATGACCACGGGGATCAGCGCGAAGACGAGGCCCGTGAACAGCCCGAGCACGCCCACGAGCACGGTGAGCAGCGCGGCCCACCGCGGCCACTTCTTCGACTCGAGCCACGAGATCAGCGGGTCGAGGCCGAGCGCGATGAAGATCGCGGCGCCGATGTAGGTGAGGATCGTCGCGAGCGACGCGAACGCACCGCCGATGAGCAGCGCGATCAGCACTCCGAGACCGCCGAAGATGCCGAGGCGGAACGCGTTCTGGATCTTCACGGATGCCCTCCCTGCGGCCGCGGAGCCCGCAGCCTACTCGTCGCGGCCCGAGAGGGCCTCTGCCTGCGACAGTACCCCGCGCAGGCCCGCGAAGTAGCCCGCCACCGCGTCGCGCTCGACCCGGATGCGGGCCAGGCGCTCCTCGGCGTCGGCGATCATCGCGTTCGACCGCTGCTCGGCGTCGCGCAGCAGCTCGGCGGCGCGGCGCTCGGCGTTCTCGAGCACCTCGCGCGCGGTTGCGTCGGCGTTCGCACGCTGCGCCTCGGTGGCGTCTTTCGTCGTGCGCTCGAGAGCCTCGGCCTCGGCCCGCACCGCGGCGGCGCGCTCCTGCGCGGCCGTGAGCTGCGCCGTGGCCTCATCGAGGTAGCGCTGCGTCTGGGCGACCGCCTCCTGCTGGCGCGAGAGGTAGTCGCGCTCGGCCTCATCACGACGGGCGGTGAGCTCGACGTCGAGGTCGATGCGGGCCTGCTCGGCCTCGCGCGCGAGTCGGGCGCGGTGCTCGTCCTGCTCGTGCTGGCGCTGGGCGCGGGCCTGCTCCGCCTCATCGGCGAGCTGGCGGCGCTGGCGCTCGGCCTCCCGCTCGAGCGTCGTGCGCTGCTCGGCGGCGGCCGCGGCCCCGCTCGCACGCAGCTCGGCGACCTCGCGCTCCGCCGCGGCGCGCAGCTCGGCGAGCTCGCGCTCGGTCGACTCGCGGGCGTCGGCGAGCTCGTGCTCGAGCGCCGTGCGGGCGCTCGCGATCTCCTCGGCGAGGGCGGTGCGCGCCGACTCCAGCTCGAGGGCGAGCGCCTGGCGGCCGGCGCTGATGTGCTGCTCCAGAGCGGCGCGGCTGCGCGTCTCCAGCTGCGCGACCTCGGCGCGACGGCGCGCCTCTTCGGCCTCCCACTCCTGCTGGCGGCGCGAGAGCTCGGTCTCGACGCTCTCGCGCTGGGCGGCGAGCTCGGCCGCGAGGTCGGCGCGGGCGTTGCGGATGTCATCGTCGAGCTGGCCGCGGCGGGCGGCGTCGTCGCTCTCGAACGTGGTGCGGGCGAGCTCGGTGTCGCGGGCGAGCGCCGCGGCGGCCTCGCGGGCCTCCGCCGTCTCGCGATCGGCGACGACCCGCAGCTCGGCGATCTCGCGCTCGGCCTCGGCCCGCTGCGCCGCGATCTCGCGCTTCGCGGTGGCGCGCGCCTCGGCGGCCTCCGTGGCGACGGCGCCGCGGATGGCGGCGGCCTCCCGCACGGCCTCCTGCACGAGGGCGTCGGCCTCCTGCCGCGCACGGGCGACGGTCTCGTCCGCTTCGCGCGCCGCGGTGTCGGTGAGCTGCCGGGCACGGTCGGCGGCCTCGTCGACCATGCGCTGCGTGCGCTCGGCGGTCTCGGTCTGCAGGCGCTGCGCCTCGGTCTGGGCGGCGGCGCGCAGTCGCTCGGCGTCGATGTCGGCCTGGCTGATGAGGCGCGTCGACTGCTCTTCGGCGACGCGCAGCGTCTGCTCGAGCTTGGTGCCGAGGCCCGCGTAGGTGGGGCGCCCGACCTCGTCGAGCTCGGCCTGCAGATCCTCGATCACGGCCTGCAGCCGGGCAACCTCCTTCGCCGTGTCGGCGCGGTCGGTGTTCGCCTTGATCAGCTCGCGGCGGATCTCCTGCAGGGCGCGATCGACCTCCTCGCGCTTGTAGCCGCGCATCTCGGTGCCGAAGTCGTACTCAGTCTCTGCCACGTGCCGTCTCCCGGTCGAAGGTGGGGGGAACCCGTTCGAGTGTAGTGCGGTCGCGGGTCGCGGCACGGGCGAGGTTCGCCCGTCGGCGCCCGCACGTGCGCTGGCCGAATGGGCCTGTGAGCGGGCATCCGCTATTCTGGAATGTCTTTGTTCTGCTGGACGCCCGTTTCTCACCGACGGGAACCGCCCGATGTCGAGCGCAGGGGGTCGGCGCACCGCGCCGGCGCATCGCACCACCGCTCACCGTTTCGGGCCCGCGATCGCCTCTGATCGCGGCGTGCCAGCACGAGAGGAGTAGACCCGTGCGATTCATCGCAGCGATCGTGTTCTTCGTCATCGCCGTCGTCGGAGTCGGGCTCGGCATCGCCCAGCGCACCGTGTGGGCCCCGCCCGACCGCGTGACGGCAGAGCTCGCCCTCGAGTCGGCCGCGACCGTCACCGTCATCGACGGATCGGCGCTCAACGCCTACGAGGGGCGCCAGACGATCGACATCGTCGGCGGTGTGGTCGCCGCGCCGCTTCCCGAGCCGGAGCCCTCCGAGACCCCGGCGCTGGGCGAGACGCCCGCACCGACCGTCGACCCGAACGCGCCGACCGAGACCGAGGCGATCACGGCCGCCTACGGCCGGACGAGCGACGTCATGGCCTGGGTGGGCGACGCCAGCCACAATCTGGTGACCTGGGATGCGGAGAACCAGGTCTTCGTCACCGAGACGGTGTCGGGCACCGAGTCGGTGGTTCCCCAGCCCTACGGCGGCGACCTCTGGTACGGCGACTACCAGGGTGAGGGGCAGCTCGCCTTCACCGTGAATGTGCCCGACGACGTCTCGGTGCTCATCGTCTCCGACGGCACTCTGCCCGCGCCCCAGCAACTCTCGGTGACCTGGCCGCTCGACGCGACCACCCCGTTCTCGACCGTGCTCATTCTCGGCGGCGTCGCGGCGCTGATCATCGGCCTGCTGCTGCTGCTCTGGGCGCTGCTGCACATGCGCCGTCAGCGCGGCCCCCGCCGCAAGTCGCCGAAGATGCCGAAGGTGCCGAAGCCCTCGCGCTACCGCCCCGTGATCTCTCGCCCGCTCGGGGGTCGGCGGCCGAAGGGGCGCCGCGCGGCCTCGCGCATCGCGCTCGTGCCCGCGCTCGTGGTGGGCGGGCTGCTGCTCACGGCGTGCACCGGGGGCTCCGCATCCGTGCTCACCTCGCCCAGCCCGGTGCCGACCGACGCGGTCGACGCCCCGGCGACGGCGGTGACCGAGAACCAGCTCAAGCGCATCGTGCTGCGGGTCGGGCAGACGCTGCTGCAGGCCGACACCGACCTCGACGCGGCCCTCGCCGAGACTCGGCTCGCGGGCCCGGCGCTCGCGCTGCGCACCGCCAGCTACACGATCGCCGACGACGTCGACGGCTTCGCCATCGCGCCGCTGATCCCCTCGGAGGAGGTGCAGCTCACGCTGCCCGAGCGGCTGCCGGCCGAGGGCGACACCTGGCCGCGCCGGGTGTTCGCGATCGTGCAGTCTCCCGCGACCGTCGACGATGAGGGGGTCGAGACGCAGGCTCCGCCCCTCGCGCTGCTGCTGGTGCAGGACGACCCGCGCAGCAACTACAAGGTGCACTACGCGATCACGGTGACCCTGCCCGAGGATGCCGAGCGGCCCGAGGTGGCCCCGGCCTCACTCGGGGCGCCGCTGCTGCCCGCGACCACCCCGCTGCTCGCCGTGACGCCCGAAGCGGTGGCCACCGGCTACGCCGACGTGCTGCTGCGCGGCGAGGCGAGCGAGTCGTTCCCGCTCTTCCAGGCCGAGGGCGACACGCTCGTCGCGCAGATCGGCGCGGCCGCGAAGGCCGAGCGCCAGGCGGCGCTGCCCTCGACGGCCCGCCTGCAGTTCGCGAACGGGGTCGGCGACGCCGAGATCTTCTCCTTCGTGACCAACGACGGGGGAGCCCTCGTGATGCTCTACCTGACCGAGTCGGAGACGGTGACGCCGACCGAGCCGGGTGCGGCGGTCAACGCGCCCCCCGCTGTCGCCTCGCTCGCCGGGCGCACCCAGAGCACGAGCGGCATCATCGCCACGTACGGCCTGCAGATCCTGTTCTCGGTGCCGGCGGTCGGCAGCGACGACCCGATCGTGCTGCTCGGCTACACCCAGGGCCTGGTCGGCGCGACGGAGGTGGACTGATGAGCGACCCCACGATGGGCCTCGGCTCGCTGCGCGGTGCGGTCGATCTCTCGGGGCTGGTTCGGGCGGCGCAGGCCCCCGCGACCGCGGCGGCCGGTGCCGGGGCGGCGCCCGCGTCGGGCGGCGTCGTGCGGGAGGTCGATGAGGCCTCGTTCCCGGGCGTGCTCGAGCTCTCGCGCACGGTGCCTGTGATCGTCGAGTTCTACGCCGACGGCATCGCGCCCGCGCTCGGCGACCTCGTCGCGTCGTACGGCGGCCGTCTCGTGCTCGCCACGATCGAGGGCAACCGCAACCCGCAGCTCGCGCAGGCCTTCCAGATCCAGCAGGTGCCGGCCGTCGTGGCGCTCATCGGCGGTCGTCCGATCCCGCTCTTCCTCGGCATGCCGAGCGAGCAGGAGGTGCGCCAGGTGCTCGACCAGGTGCTCGACGCGGCGGCCCAGAGCGGCGTCGCCGGCACGGTCGCGGTCGACGGCGATGCGGCGGCAGAGCCGGCCGACGAGCCGCTGCCCCCGCTGCACCAGGAGGCCTACGACGCGATCAGCGCCGGCGACCTCGCGGCGGCCGCGCAGGCCTACCGCACGGCGATCGCGCAGAACCCGCGCGACCAGCTCGCCGTCGCCGGTCTCGCCCAGGTGTCGCTGCTGCAGCGGCTCGAGGGGGCCGTGGCCGCCGACGTGCGACGGGCCGCGGCCGACGCCCCCGATGACCTGGATGCGCAGCTCGCGGTCGCCGACCTCGACCTCAGCGGGGGCCACGTCGACGACGCCTTCGCCCGCCTGCTGCGCGTGTTCCCCGGCCAGAGCGCCGAGGGGAAGGCGGCCATCCGCACCCGCATGCTCGACTTCTTCGAGATCGTCGGCGCGGAGGACCCGCGCACGGTCGCCGCTCGCCGCGCGCTCACCGCGCTGCTGTACTGAGCCGCGGCCCGTCGGCGGGCCGGGCCGCTAGTCGCGCTGCAGGTAGAGCGCGGCCAGCGGCGGCAGGGTGAGCTCGACCGAGGCAGGGCGCCCGCCCCACGGGGTGTCGGTGGCGTGCACGCTGCCGTAGTTGCCGACGCCCGAGCCGCCGAACTCCTCGGCGTCGGTGTTGATGACCTCGCGCCAGACTCCGGCCGCGGGCAGCGGCAGGCGGTACGGGCCCACCGGGTTGCCGCTGAAGTTGACGACGCCGACGAGCGACCCGCCGTGGACATCCTTGCGCTCGAAGGCGATGACGTTGTTGCCGGCGTCGCCGCCCTCCAGCCAGGCGAACCCGGAGGGGTCGTTGTCGCGCTCCCAGAGCGCCGGGGTGTCGCGGTAGACCCGGTTGAGCTGCCCGACGAGACGGTGCAGCCCGCGGTGCACGGGCTGGTCGAGAATCCACCAGTCGAGGCCGCGCTCCTCGCTCCACTCGCTGGGCTGCCCGAACTCCTGCCCCATGAACAGCAGCTGCTTGCCGGGGTGCGCCCACATGAAGGCGAGGTACGCGCGCACGTTCGCGAGCTTCTGCCACTGGTCGCCGGGCATCTTGCCGAGCAGCGAGCCCTTGCCGTGCACGACCTCGTCGTGGCTGATCGGCAGCATGAAGTTCTCGCTGAAGGCGTAGAGGAACGAGAAGGTGATCTCGTTGTGGTGGTGCGAGCGCCACATCGGGTTGCGCGCCATGTAGCTGAGCGTGTCGTGCATCCAGCCCATGTTCCACTTGAGGCCGAATCCCAGGCCGCCCTCGCTCGTCGGCTTCGTCACGCCGGGCCACGAGGTCGACTCCTCGGCGATCATCACGATGCCGGGAACGCGCTTGTAGGCGGTCGCTGTGACCTCCTGCAGGAAGGCGATCGCCTCGAGGTTCTCGCGGCCGCCCAGCACGTTCGGCAGCCACTGCCCGTCGGAGCGCGAGTAGTCGAGGTAGAGCATGCTCGCGACGGCGTCGACCCGGAGGCCGTCGATGTGGAACTCCTCGAGCCAGTAGAGGGCGTTGGCGACGAGGAAGTTGCGCACCTGGCTGCGGCCGAGATCGAAGATGTAGGTGCCCCAGTCGGGGTGCTCGCCCCGCCGCGGGTCGGCGTGCTCGTAGAGCGGCTGGCCGTCGAACCGGCCGAGCGCCCACTCGTCCTTCGGGAAGTGCGCGGGCACCCAGTCCATGATCACGCCGATGCCGGCCTGGTGGAGGCGGTCGATGAGGTACCGGAGGTCATCCGGGTGCCCGAATCGCGACGTCGGCGCGTAGTAGCCCGTCACCTGGTAGCCCCACGAGGGCCCGTAGGGGTGCTCGGCGAGCGGCAGGAACTCCACGTGCGTGAAGCCGAGCTCGGTGACGTAGGCGATGAGCGGCTCGGCGATGTCGCGGTAGCCGTGCCCGGGCTTCCACGAGCCGAGGTGCAGCTCGTAGACGCTCATCGGGCCGTCGTGCGGGTTGCGGGCCGCCCGGCCCGCCATCCAGTCGCCGTCGCCCCAGGTGTAGCCGGTGTCGCCGACGACCGACGCGGTCGCCGGCGGGGTCTCGGTGTAGCGCGCCATCGGGTCGGCCCGGGTGACCCAGGTGCCGTCGGCGGTGAGCAGCTCGAACTTGTAGGTCGAGCCGGGACCGAGCCCGGGGACGAAGAGCTCCCAGACGCCGGTGTCGTCGAGGCGGCGCATGGCGTGGCCGACGCCGTTCCACTGGTTGAAGTCGCCGATGACGCGGGCCGCCTGCGCGTGCGGTGCCCACACGCTGAAGCTCGTGCCGCTCACGCCCTCGTGTGGACGGTGGTGGGCGCCGAGCACCTGCCACAGCTGCTCGTGTCGCCCTTCGGCGAACAGGTACAGGTCGACCTCGCCGACGCTCGGCACGAAGCGGTAGGGGTCGTCGGCCGTCCAGTCGGGCCCGCCGTCGTAGGTGGTGCGCACCGTGTACGCCTGGCCCTCGTCGAGGCCGCCGGGCAGCAGGCCGTGCCACAGGCCGTCGGCGTCGTGGCTGAGGGTGTGCTCGGTGCCGTCGGCGCGCACCACGGTCACGGTGGCCGCGAGCGGCCGCACCACGCGGATCAGCCAGCCGCCGTCGACGTGCCGCTGCCCGAGGGCGTCGTGGGGATGCGGATGCCGCCCCTCGACGAGCGCCCGACGGTGGTCGGGGTGCAGCGGGGGAGGTCCGGCCGGGGCCGCCTTCTTCGTGCTGGCCATCACACGCCCTTCGGGTAGTCGATGCGCAGAATGTGCACGGGCTCGACGAAGGCGTCGAGCCGCACGTAGTTGTCGGGCCCCCACTGGTACCGCTCGCCCGTGATGAGGTCGGTGACGCCGAAGCGGCTGTCGCGCGGCAGCCCGATCGCGGGCAGGTCGAGGTGCACGGTCGTCTGCCGGGCCGCGTGCGGGTCGACGTTGGCGACGACGATGATGCCGTCGGGCCGGCCCGCGCGCACGGCGCTCGCCGGCAGGGTCTTCGAGTAGACGAGCATCGCGTCGTCGTCGCTGTGGTGCACGACGAGGTTGCGCAGCTGCCGCAGAGCCGGGTGCTCGGCGCGGATGCGGTTGAGGCGCGTCAGGTAGGGCGCGATCGAGCGCCCGGCCTTCTCCGCCGCGGCCCAGTCGCGCGGCGTGTACTGGTACTTCTCGTTGTCGATGTTCTCCTCGCTGCCGGGGCGCGCGACGTTCTCGATGAGCTCGTAGCCGCTGTAGACGCCCCACGTCGGGCTCGCGGTCGCCGCGATCGCCGCGCGCACCTTGTAGGCGGGCACGCCGCCGAACTGCAGGTACTCGGTGAGGATGTCGGGGGTGTTGACGAAGAGGTTGGGGCGCAGGAAGGCGCTGGTCTCGTGACTGAGCTCGGTGAGGTAGGTCTCGAGCTCGCGCTTGGTGTTGCGCCAGGTGAAGTAGGTGTACGACTGCTGGAACCCGGCACCCGCGAGCGCCTGCATCATCGGCGGCCGGGTGAAGGCCTCGGCGAGGAAGACGACATCGGGGTGCTCGGTGTTGACCTCGTGCAGCAGCCACTCCCAGAAGTGCAGCGGCTTCGTGTGCGGGTTGTCGACCCGGAAGATGCGCACGCCCCGGTCGATCCATAGCCGGACGATGCGCAGCACCTCCCGGCTGAGACCCTCGAAGTCGTTGTCGAAGTTGAGCGGGTAGATGTCCTGGTACTTCTTCGGCGGGTTCTCGGCGTACCGGATCGAGCCGTCGGGCAGCGTCGTGAACCATTCGGGATGCTCGCTCACCCACGGGTGATCGGGCGCGCACTGCAGCGCGAGGTCGATGGCCACCTCGATGCCCAGCTTCGCGGCGCTCGCGACGAACGCCTCGAAGTCGGCGACGGTGCCGAGGTCGGGGTGCACGGCCTCGTGGCCGCCCTCCGCCGCGCCGATCGCCCACGGACTGCCGGGGTCGTGCGGGCCCGGGGTGAGGGTGTTGTTGGGGCCTTTGCGGTTGAGGCGCCCGATGGGGTGGATCGGCGGCAGGTAGACGACGTCGAAGCCCATCGCGGCGATCGCGGGAAGCCGCTTCGCGGCGGTGGCGAAGGTGCCGCTCTGCCACGAGCCGTCCTTGCGCTGCACGGCGCCCTCGCTGCGGGGGAAGAACTCGTACCAGCTGCCGACACCGGCGCGCGTGCGCTCGACCCGCAGGGTGAGCTGCTCGCTCACGGTCACGAGGCTGCGCAGGGGGTGGGCGGCGAGCGCGGCGGCGACGCGGGCGTCGGTCGCGACCGCCAGGCGGGCGGCCGGGGTGAGGGTGGTGGCGCCGAGGGCGGTGCGGGCATCCCGCAGCACCGTCGCGGCGGCCGCGCGCCCCGCGAGGGCGGCGGCCCGCTCGAGCAGCGCCGCACCCTCGAGCAGCATGAGCTCGGCATCGACGTCGGCGGCGATCTTGACGGTCGCGGCGTGCAGCCAGGTGCCCCAGTCGTCGGCGTAGGCCTCGACGTGCCAGCGGTGCGTTCCCTGCTGCTCGAGCAGCACCTCGGTCTGCCAGCGGTCGGTGCCGGCCACACGCTGGCTCAGCGGGTGGCGCGTGATCGTGCCGTCGGGGGCGGTGAGCACGAGCTCGGCCCCGAGGCGATCGTGGCCCTCGCGGAACACGGTCGCGGCGAACGGCACGAGCTCTCCGACGAAGGCCTTGGCGGGCCAGCGGTTCTCGGGCTGCTGGGGGCTCAGCGCGCGGATCGGGATGCGCCCGATGCGCGGGGTGAACGGCGGGGTCTGCGTCGAAGCCACCCTTCGACCCTACGCCGCGGGCGGGTCGCGCGCCGTGTCCTCCCTTGTGCGGACAAAATGTACCCCGGCCGGGGTACGTGAATTGTCGTCAGAACCTAGTGCACGACGTGAGAGCGTTCTACCCTCGTGTTCGGAAAACGAACCGCAGGCCGACCCGAAGTCCGCGGCTCGTTCATCCAGCAGGAGCGACCCGAACGCTCCTCCGCATCCCGCGATGCCAGTGACCAGGGCCGCGTCTCACACCCGAAGTGAGACCGGCCCTGTTCGTCGTTGAGGCTCGGCACCGGCCCTCTATGGAACCGGTTCCCGACACCGCGCGCGCTCGCCTAGAGTGAATCGTCCGGGGTTCCTCCCACCACGCCCCGGTTCGAGGAGTGATGAGCGTGAAGGCGATCCGCCGCTTCACTGTCCGTACCGTGCTGCCCGAGGCGCTCGATGCCGTGGGCGCGCTCGCCGCCAACCTGCGCTGGTCGTGGCACGAGCCGACCAAGGCGCTCTTCGCGCGCATCGATCCCGAGCGCTGGGAGAGCCTCGGGCACGACCCGGTCGCGCTGCTCGGCGCCGTCGACCCGGCCCGTCTCGACGAGCTCGCGCGCGACGACGCCTTCCTCGCCGAGGCCGAGGCGCTGCGCGCCGACCTCACCGCGTACCTCGAGCACCCGCGCTGGTACCAGTCGCTGCCCGACGCGCCCGCGCGCATCGCGTACTTCTCGCCCGAGTTCGGCATCGCCTCCGCGATCCCTCAGTACTCCGGCGGTCTCGGCATCCTCGCCGGCGACCACCTCAAGAGCGCGAGCGACCTCGGCGTGCCGCTCATCGGCGTCGGGCTCTTCTACCGGGCCGGCTACTTCCGCCAGGCGATCGACCGCGACGGGTGGCAGCGCGAGAGCTACCCGCTCATCGACCCCGACGGCCTGCCCATGCAGCTGCTGCGCGAGCTCGACGGCAGCGCCGCGCGCGTGTCGCTCAGCCTGCCCGGCGGCGACGCGCTGCACGCGCGCGTCTGGCAGATGCAGGTCGGCCGTGTCGTGCTGCTGCTGCTCGACACCGACATCCCCGACAACAGCGACGCCCTGCGCGGCGTCACCGATCGGCTCTACGGCGGGGGCGGCGAGCACCGCCTGCTGCAGGAGCTGCTGCTCGGCATCGGCGGGGTGCGCGCCATCAAGCGCTACGTCGCCATCAGCGGAACCCCGGCACCCGAGGTCTTCCACACCAACGAGGGCCACGCTGGCTTCCTCGGCCTCGAGCGCATCAGCGATCTCGTCGCGGGCGGACTCGGCTTCGCCGAGGCGCTTCAGGTCGTGCGGGCCGGCACGCTGTTCACGACGCACACCCCCGTTCCCGCCGGCATCGACCGCTTCGACGCCGCGCTCGTCGAGCGCTACGTCGCGACCGACCTGCTGCCCGGCGTCTCCGCCGCCGACGTGCTGCCCCTCGGCGCCGAGGACGAGGCGACCGGCGACCCGGCCGTGTTCAACATGGCCGTCATGGGCCTGCGCCTCGCGCAGCGCGCCAACGGGGTCTCGCGGCTGCACGGCGACGTCTCGCGCGGCATGTTCGGTTCTCTCTGGCCCGGATTCGATCAGGATGACGTGCCCATCACCTCGGTCACCAACGGGGTGCACGCCCCGACGTGGACCGACCCGCACATGGTCGAGCTCGCGCACACCAAGCTCGGCACGTTCGAGACCGCGGCCTGCGACTGGAACTCGCCGGCTGTGACCGACGACGACCTGTGGCAGGTGCGGCGCGCGATGCGCGCGCAGCTCGTCGCCGACGCCCGTGCCCGCATGACCGCCGCGTGGGCCGAGCAGAACCCGGGCATCGCCGCTCCGACCTGGATGGGCGAGCTGCTCGACCCCGACGTGCTCACCATCGGCTTCGCCCGCCGCGTGCCCACGTACAAGCGCCTCACCCTGATGCTGCACGACCCGGAGCGCCTGCGGGCCTTGCTCACGCATCCCGAGCGCCCGGTGCAGCTCGTGGTCGCCGGCAAGTCGCACCCGGCCGACGACAGCGGCAAGGCGCTCATCCAGCGCCTCGTGCAGTTCGCCTCCGAGCCCGAGGTGCGCCGCCGCATCGTCTTCCTGCCCAACTACGACATCGGCATGGCCCGCCTGCTCTACCCGGGCACCGACATCTGGCTCAACAACCCGCTGCGCCCGCTCGAGGCGTGCGGCACCTCGGGCATGAAGGCCGCGCTCAACGGCTCTCTCAACCTGTCGATCCTCGACGGGTGGTGGAACGAGTACTACGACGGCGAGAACGGCTGGGCGATTCCGACCGCCGACGCCGCGGGCGACGAGGCCGAGCGCGACAAGCTCGAGGCCGAGGCAATGTACGACCTCATCGAGCACCAGATCGCGCCGCGGTTCTACGATCGCGACGCCGACGGGCTGCCGCGACGCTGGCTGCAGAGCATCCGCCACACGCTCGCCACGCTGTCGCCCGAGCTCTCGGCCGACCGCATGGTGCGCGAGTACGTCGAGCGGCTCTACGTCCCGGCCGCGCACGCCCACCGCACGATCGCCGGCGACGACCACCGCCCCGCGCGCGACCTCGCCGCGTGGAAGGCGCACGTGGCCCGCGAGTGGCCGCACGTGGCCGTGACGCACGTCGAGTCGGGCGGCGTGCAGTCGCCGCAGGTCGGCGACGAGCTCGCCGTGCGCGCGCACGTGCAGCTCGCCGGCCTCTCGCCCGACGACGTGCTCGTCGAGGTCGTGTTCGGTCGCGCCCGCAACGGCGACGACCTCGCCGACGTGCACCGGCAGGCGCTCGAGCTGGCGGAGCACGAGCTCGGCAAGCCGGCGACGTTCACCGGCACCGTGCCGCTCGACCGCTCCGGATCGTTCGGCTACAACGTGCGGGTGACGCCCCGCCACGCCCTGCTCGCCAGTCCGGCCGAGCTCGGCCTGGTCGCCGTCGCCCACTAGCGAGGCCCGCAGCGGGGGTCAGCGGGCGATGTCGGCCAGCTGGCCCCCGGTGAGGCGCAGCAGGTCGGCGGGGGCCAGCTCGATGTCGAAGCCGCGCCGCCCGCCGGAGACGAAGATCGTGTCCCAGAGGGACGCGGTCTCGTCGAGCACCGTCGGCAGGGCGACCTTCTGACCGAGGGGCGAGATGCCGCCCACGACGTATCCGGTCTTGCGCTCGGCCAGGGCGGGCTCGGCCATCTGGGCGCGCTTGGCGCCGACGGCGACGGCGAGCGACTTGAGGTCGAGCATCCCGGTGACCGGAACGATGCCGACGACGAGGCGGCCGTCGGCCTCGGCCAGCAGCGTCTTGAACACGCGGTCGGGATCGAGCCCGAGCGCGGTCGCGGCCTCGAGCCCGTAGTTGGTGGTGGCCGGGTCGTGCGCGTAGGTGTGCGCGGTGAACGGGATGCCCGCCCTGACCAGCGCCACCGTGGCCGGCGTGCCCGGCCCGCTAGCCATCGGCCGCGCCGCCTCCCGTCGCACCGGCAGCCGGCTCGCTGCCGGCAGCCGGCTCGCCATCGGCCCGGAACAGCAGCATCGACGTCGGCCCGACGGTGAGCCGCTCGCCCGGCGTGTGCACCGGCTCGTGCTCGTCGAGGCGGTCGTGCGCGCTGTCCCACAGCAGGGTGTAGGTGTCGACGCCCTCGTGAGCGGGCAGGGTGACCTCCACGGGGTCTTCGAGCCCGTGCACGATGAGCAGAATGCGATTGAACGGCTCGAACTCGGGCGTCGACGCGGCGAGGTACTGCAGGGTGCGCTCGGCCGGCGAGTCCCAGTCCTCCATCGTCATGGCGTTGCCGTCGTTGTTGTACCAGTCCATCTGGGTGGCGCTCGGCACGGTCTCGCCCCAGCGCCCGTAGCGCACGGGCCGCAGGGCGGGGTTCTCGCGGCGCAGCTGCAGCAGGCGCTGCACGACGCGGCGCAGGTCGTGCTGCCAGCCTTCGAGGTGCCAGTCGACCCAGGTCAGCTCGCTGTCGTGGCAGTAGGCGTTGTTGTTGCCGCGCTGGGTGCGGCCGATCTCGTCGCCCGCCGTGAGCATCGGCATGCCGGCGCTCAGCAGCAGGGTGCCGAGCAGATTGCGCATGGCCTTGCGGCGGTCGGTGGTGATGACCGGGTCGTCGGTGGCGCCCTCGACGCCGAAGTTGAACGAGCGGTTGTTGTCGGTGCCGTCGCGGTTGTCCTCGCCATTGCCGATGTTGTGCTTGGCGTTGTAGGCGGTGAGGTCGGCGAGGGTGAAGCCGTCGTGCGCGGTGACGAAGTTGACGCTGGCGAGCGGCCCCCGCTCGGCGGCGAACACGTGCGCGCTGCCGGTGATGCGGCGGGCGAGGGATCCGATGCCTTCCGGCGCGCTGCCGTGCGCCCGTGCCGCACCGACGTCGGTGAGCCAGAAGGCGCGCGCCCGGTCGCGGAACCCGTCGTTCCACTCGTGGTACCCGGCCGGGAACCGACCGACCTGCCAGCCGCCCATCCCGACGTCCCACGGCTCGGAGATCATCGTCACGCCCTGCAGGGCCGGGTCGTCGAGGATGGCCCGCAGCAGCGGGTGCTCGGGGTCGAACTCGGCACCCGCATCCC
>JAIXXG010000032.1 GCA_027490915.1 Microbacteriaceae bacterium | reverse complement strand
CATCGACGCGAGGTCCGCCAGCTTCAGCGTGCTCGCGATGAGGACGCCTCTCACGACTTGCTCGCGGTTCTTCTTCGACGCGAAGCGCGTGTGCCCTCGGCTGTTGGCGCGGGACTCGACGAAGGCCGGGAAGCTCGTCGAGCGCACCGGGCGCTTCGTGAGGCACAGGCCCATCGCCTCGTGCTGCTCTCGGAGAGTCACCGTCACCGGGCACCTCCCAGCGGACGCCGCGCGTGACGGCCCGGGCGGAAGCGCACCAGCAGACGCTCGGGCACGAGGTACGCCGCGTCTGGGTCGGAACCAGGCGGGCCCGGCCGCACCCACTTCGCCGCCTGCTTCTTCGCGTAGAAGACGCCCAGCCCGCGCCACACGACGCGCCCGCCCTTCAGCAGCACCATCGACGCCACGCGCTCGCCCAGCTTCTCGAGCAGCTGCGCCGCGTCCTGCTGCGACAGCGCGCCCTTGCTGCGCACCTGAAGGAACTCCACCAAGTCGGCCCATCCCTCGGGCCCTCGTCGCTGCGTCAAGCGGCACCTCCGGCGAGGAACAGCGAGGGCGTCACCTCGCGGCTGCGCTGCTCGGCCATCTCGGCGTAGGCGGGGTTCAGCTCGCACCCGACGAACCGCCGCCCCTCGCGAAGGGCGACGATGCCCGTGGTGCCCGTGCCTGCGAACGGGTCGAGCACCGTGTCGCCCACCTGGCTGCCGGCGACGATGCACCGGCGAGCGAGCTCCTCAGGGAAGGCTGCGAAGTGCTCGAGAGGCGTCGGGGTGGTGGCGATGGTCCAGACGCTTCGGGCGTTCGCCCCGACAGGCGCGCCCGACTCGTCGACACGAGGGAGGCGGACCAAACCGCTCCAGTTGTCGGCCGCCACCTTGCCGAGCGCGTCGTTGCCCTTCGACCGCCTGGTGGTGCCGAACGCGGTGAATGTCTTCGCCGCAAGCGGCGTGCGAATGGCGTCGGCGTCGTAGAAGTACCGCTCGGCCTTCGCGAGCAGGAAGACGTACTCGTGCGACTTCGTGCAGCGGTCGGTCACCGACTCGGGCATCGGGTTCGGCTTCGCCCAGATGATGTCCTGCCGAAGCCACCAGCCATCGTCCTGGAGCGCGAACGCCAGCCGCCAAGGCGCGCCGACCAAGTCCTTCGGCTTGAGCCCTGCCACGACGCGGTTCTTGAGCTTCGACCGCGCAGCTCGAGCGGCCTTCTGCGACTGCTGCCCGTTCACGGTCGATCTCGTGCCGACGCCTCCGCCCCAGCCGGCGCTCGCGTACGTGTCGCCCATGTTGACCCACGCGGTCCCGTCCGGCTTCAGCACCCGCCGCACCTCGCGGAACACCTCGACGAGGCGCCGGAGGAACTCGGCCGGCGTCGCCTCGAGGCCAATCTGCCCCTCGACGCCGTAGTCGCGCAGGCCCCAGTACGGCGGCGACGTCACGCACGTCTGCACCGACTCGTCGGCCAGCTTGCGGAGCTGCTCGAGCGCATCGCCCACCAACAGGCGGAAGTGGCTCACGCGGCCCCCTTCCGCACCCACGCGTCGGTGCGGCGCTGGGCCTCGGCGCACGTGGCCCGGTGCGCGGCCTCCATGTCCACGAGCTGCCCTCGGACGGTCCACCCCAACGCGCTGCACGCGACGCCAGCCGCGGCGTCCACGGCGCCGCTGGTGAACTCCTCCCGGCGCTGCCAGTCCGACGCGCACCCGGCGCACACGAGATGCCCCCAGACGACCCACCCCTCGACGGCCGGCGCGCGACACCTCGCGCACGGCGCCGCTGGCTTCGGCTTCGCTGCCGTGAATGCGTCGGCGCTCACGCGGCCTCCATCGCGGGGACGAACTCCCGCCACATCGACATGAAGGCCGTGAAGGGCAGCCCCTTCGCGCGCCAGTGCTTCGACTGCCCGAAGGCCCGCACGGCGTCCTGGAGCCGCTCCACGGACATGCCGGGCGTCATGAGGACCTCGGACCACCAGCTGCCGAGGTTCGCCTTCGGCCACTTCTCGCCGACGAGGCCCGCGTTCTGCCGGCAGGCCTGGAACCACGCGAAGAAGTCCTGCCCCGTCCATGCGGCCGTCGGCGCGTCGGGCTCGACAAAGACGAGAGGCCCGCGCTCGATCGGCGGAGGAAAAGAAGCCGGGTCCTCCTTCTTCCCTGTTCCCTGCTCCCTGCTCCCTGTTCCCTGTTCCAACGCCGAAGGCTCGCGAGGGATCGGCGAAGGCTCGCGAACATTCGCGATTGTCGTTTCGGGCGGTTGCGGGAGGCGGCTCGCGCTCGGTCGGTCGATGCGCTGGTGCCGCTCCCACCCCGTGATGGCCCCGTACCGGCTCCGGTCCACCTCGTAAAGGACGATGCAAACCTCCTCGCGAAGGCTCGCGAGGGCTCGCGAGGCC
Source organism: Microbacteriaceae bacterium (assembly GCA_027490915.1). Lineage (GTDB taxonomy): Bacteria > Actinomycetota > Actinomycetes > Actinomycetales > Microbacteriaceae > Microcella. The sequence continues at coordinate 7,694 of JAIXXG010000032.1, read as the reverse complement.
ACCTCGGCGCCGTCCGGGTCGTAGGGGAGGAGTTGCCCGGCGATGAGCCGCGGGTCGGCCCGGAATCGCCCGTAGTCGTCGGCGAGGCTCCAGAGGCCCACGAAGATGAGCCGCGCGTCTCGAGACAGCCGACCCATCGACTCCGACACCCAGAACTCGGGCTTGATGGTCCGAATCCTCACGCCGCCCTCCCGCGGTTGGCGCGCACGACCGCCTCCTGCATGAGCGGCACGACGCTGTTGCCGATGAGTCGGACCTGGTCCTTCTTCGTGAGCGCCTTGTCGAGCCGGTAGCCCTTGGCGTAGGGGCCGAACTGCGCCTTCAGCAGCTCGTGGGGCTCGAGCATGCGAAGCCCGATGTCGACGATGGCGTAGGTGACGCCGTCGACGACGACAGTCACGAGCGCGAACCTGTCCCGCGTGGTGATGGTGCGGAGCGGGGCGTTGATGGCCTGCCCGATGTCGGCCTCGCTGCCGTAGTACGTGGTGAGTAAGGGCAGCACCTTCGTCGCGTTGGGAAACTGCTCCGCGAGCTGCTCGGGCGCGAGGGTGACGGCGCCGAGGGCATGGTGGTCGACGGCCGTGATGGTGGGCAGCGGCTTCTTCAGCTCGTGCCCCACCTGGCCCCCGTAGAACTGCGAGATGAACGGGGCCAGCAGCGCGTTGACGAGCCCGTGCTTCTGCCCGCCAGCCACGACGGTGCCGAGCGGCTTGTGGAGGTCGAGCACCCGGGGCTTCTGGCCCTTCCGCTCGCCGTAGCTGACCTGCACGAGGGAAGGCGCGACGACGCAGCGGTCGTTCTTCGTGGTGATGGTGCCGACGGGCTGATCGACCCCTCGCGCTGGGGACTGCCCAGCTCGCCCGCCACACCCGACGATGAAGGGGCGGGGGTTCTCGAGCACGAAGCGCACGACGCCGGCAGCAATGCGGCGCAGCGTTGCCTCTGCGAGCGGCCTCTTCCGCTCGAAGATGCTCGGCGCTGGAATGCTCCAGTCGATGCAGCTCGCCGCCGTGCGGTAGGGCTTCTTCCCTGGGCCGTGCGTCGGCTCCGGCCACCGAATCGGCTCGCCGTCGCACCGCGCGACGAGAAAGAGCCGCCTCCTCGACGTCGGGGCGCCGAAGTGGTGGGCGTGCAGGATGCGCCACTCGACGACGTAGCCGAGCGCCTCGAGCTTCTCCCGCCACTCGACGAAGGACTCGCCTCGGCGCTCGTTCACCGGCTTGCCCTTCGCGTTGAGCGGGCCCCACTCGACGAACTCGGGCACGTTCTCCAGCGTGATGAGCGACGGCCTCACCGCGCGCGCCCAGTCCACGACGACGTCCGCGAGCGCGCGAACGCTGGCACTCACCGGGGCGCCGCCCTTCGCCCGGGAGTGGTGACGGCAGTCGGGCGAGGCGTGCAGGTGACGCACGCGCCGGCCTCGGCACGCGCGCACCGGGTCGACGCTGAAGACGTCGGCGCGGTAGCACTCCGTCGCGGGGTTGTTGTCCTGGAAGACGGCGATGGCGATGGGGTCGTGGTTGATGGCGATGTCCACCGGCCGACCCGTGGCCTTCAGGCTGCCCAGTGACGCGCCACCACCACCGGCGAAGGCGTCGACGCTGATTTCCTCCTCAAAGAGGTCGCGCACCAGCTTGCCGCGCCGCTGCATCGGAGAGCGCGTCTTCATCGGTGCACCCCGTAGAGGGAGACGGCCTTGTCCACGGCCTCGCGCAGCGTGTGCCCGGTGGCCAGCACCGCACCTGCTCGAGCCACGACCCACAGGCCGCTGCCGGCGAGGTTCCGCCCTGCGCTCGCCCCAGGGACGAGGCGCTCGAGCCGCTGCGTCAGCGACTCGGTGACGAGAGGCTTCCCCGTGCCGTGCTCTGCGATGGCCGCGTCGACGTGCCCGCGCGACACGTTTCGGCGGTTCTCCTCGGCGCGGCGCTTCATGTGCATCGCGGCCTTGCGGCCCTGCTCCGCGGTGAGCCGGCTCATGCGGCCCTCCGGCGGCGGCTGGCCACCTTGCGCTCGAGGTGCTCGTTCGCCTCGCGCTCGTACCGGTGGGTGCGGTCGATGAAGTCCTGCAAAGCGATGCCGTCGAGGCGCATGTCGTTCTCGGTGCTGACGGGCATCGAGACGAGGCTGGTGCAGCTGCGGGCCAGCGTCTGGGCGGCCTTCAACGCCGCCCGGTAGAGGCGAATGCGTCGGGTGTTGGCGCTCACGCGGCCCTCCCGGGCACCCAGCGGAGCCCCGCGTCAGTGATGGTGAGCGCGCGCTGCGTGCGAGGCTCCCGGTGCACCAGGCCTCGCCGCATGAGCCCCTTCAGGAGGTCGCTCACCGCGTTGGTGGAGGAGATGCCGAACTGAGTGCAAATCTCCTTCACCGTCGGCGAGTACCCGCGCTCGCGACGGAAGGACGCGACGAAGCGAAGCACCTCGAGCTGTCGCGGCGTGGGTGCGTTGGTAGCTTTCTGGTGGGCCATTACCGAGCCCTCCGTGCCTCGGCGGGCACCGGCAGGCCGAGGGCCACGCACGCCTGGGCGCGGTCGACGAGGAGGGTGCGCCGGTAGTCGACGGCCTTCGGCGAGACGGCCCTCGGGCGACGGGTGGCATCGTCGGCCCAGAACATCGCGACGGGCTTCCCCGACGCGCGGAGACGCTCGAGCGCCTCCTGCTGGCTAAGGCCCAGCTCGAGGGCAAGGCCCTTCAGCGGGGCCCGGCGGTCACCCCACCGGAGGGGACGACGAGAGAACGAACTCTGCTCCACAGCACTGCTCCTTCGCAGTGCAGGCGCCTCCGACACCCTCGGGCGAAACGGCTTTGCCGGACACCCGGCCTCGTGCTATCCAACACCCCGCATGAAGCCGCCCACACCCGGGCGGAATCTGCGGTGGTAGCTCAGTTGGTAGAGCACGAGCTTCCCAAGCCTTCGCCCGCCGGTGTCTTCCTCACCTGCGGGTTTGCGAAGGCACACTGACCTGTCGTTCAGCGGCCGTCAAGAGTTTTTCGAGCTTCGACAGCTCGGCCCTGAGGAAGGCGTCGTCGAGGTGCGTGTAGACGTCGTCGGTCGTGTCTCGAGCGGCGTGGCCGAGGAGCAGCTTGATGGCCAGCGGGTCCGCGCCGGCGAGGCGGTGCAGCGTCGCGCAGGTGTGGCGCAAGTCGTACCAGCGCACGGCGCGCACCTTCGCGACGGGCCAGAGGCGCATCTCGCACTTCGGGCAGTCGAGCTCGTCGCTGAAGTCGGCGAACTCGAGCGGCTCAGCCCCGCAGCCCTTTCGGCGGCACTTGTACGTCCACCCTTGGGTGATGCGCGCGGCGCCCATTGCCGTGCGCAGCACGCGCGTCAGCTTCGTGTCGGCGCGCTGTCGTTCGCCCGACTCGCGAGGGAAGACCAGCTCGGAGGTGGACGACGCGATGGCCTCCACCAGGTCGCCAGCGATGGCTGAGAGGAGCGGCACGGTGCGGTCCCTCCCCGTCTTCGTGGAGTCGCGGCCGTGGCTTCGGCGCACGTAGATGAGGGCCTTCGTGAAGTCGACGTCCTCCTTGCGAAGCGCGAGCATCTCCCCGGGGCGCAGGCCCAGGAAGACTGACACGCGGAACTGACGGAGGCGCGTCGTCTTGAGGTGAGGCAGCACCGCGGCCACTTCGGCGGCCGAGAGCGTCTCGTACCGTCGCCGCGGCTCCTTGAGCCGGCGCATGAGGTCGAACGGGTTCGGTCCGTGCCACAGTCGGTCGGCCTGGGCGTCTCGAATGACGAGGCGGCCGGTGCTTCGCAGCTTGTTGAGCGTCTGCGGCGAGAGGCCACCCTCGCGCAGCTCGCCGAAGCGCTTCTGAATGGCGGCCACCGTCAGCGTCGACTCGGTGAGACCCCACAGGGGCCCGAGGTGCGCGAGGTGCCGCCGCTCGTTCTCCGGGTCGACTCGCCGCAGCTTGATGCGCTGCAGCCAGGCTGCCGCGAGCTCGCCGAACGGCTGCTCGACAGGCTTTGGCGGCGCAAGGCGCTGCGCGAGCGCCAAGGCCAGCTGGTCGAGCTGCTCTGGTTGAAGGGGAATGCTGTAGGGGACTGCGCCTGCCTCTCGAAACTCCAATCTTCCGACCACACTGGCACCTGGCGGATCATCAACGGGGCGTTTTCTCCCCGCAGGCGACTCAGCCCGCCCACTGAGTGGGTGTTCAGTATCAGACTCGTTCGGCATTTTCACGTCCTCCTTTTGAAAGTGAGGACGTGACGAGGTCAGCGTTTGGGTGGTTCGTCTCGGCCGCGCTCTTCGAGGACCCAGCTCCTCAGCACCTCCACCACGAGCTCGTTCCGGCTCCTGTAGCCGTTGCGAACGGTGATGGCGTCGAGCTCCGCGAGCAGCCACCTGGGCAGCTGCACCCCGGTGTTCACGCGGTCGAGGTCCTTCGGGTCCTTCTTCGGCACGGTCGGCACGCTTTCTCCGTACGCCTCTGACTCCATCACGTCAACGCGCTCCTCTTGACTTGGTAGGTTCTTACCAATATGTTACCAAACACCATCGCGGCGCAAGTCGGGGTGGGTCGGACGGGCGAGGCGGCAGGGCGTGGTGGCGAGCGGCAGCAGTCGGGCCGAGTCCGAGACACGCGGGACCGGGAGACACCATGCAAGTGACGGAACGACTGAAGCGCGACCACGACCTGGCCGTGGCGAAGGCGCGGCTCTTCGACGACCTCGTAGCGAAGCTCGAGGCCATCACCACTGACTATGACGGGCACCCGGACGTGCTCTCGTCCGTCGAGGTGGCGTTGAAGGTGGCGAAACTCGAGGCGCACGTCGCCGAGAGGGCGATGCGCCTGCGCTACCCGGGGGTGCTGTCGTGAGCGCCCTGCGAGACGTGCTGGAGCAGAGGGCCGAGCGCGCCGCCGCGCAGCAGTGGCACCGCGTCGATGGCTGGCGCTTCGAGCGCCTCCTGCTTGCCGAGGAGGGCGTCATCGGCTTTCCCGCGCTTCTGCGGGTGACGCCGCGCCTCACGTGGCACCCGGGCACGCCGGAGCGCCCGCTCGGGCATCGCGACCTCACCGAGTGGCACGCCGAGGTGACGGTGATGTTCCCCGGTGGTGGACACTGCAGCGGCTCCGCCTTCGGCGAGGCGCAGCAGGTGTTCGGCTCCGTTGAAGAGGCGAAGCGCTGGGCCGAGGAGGTGGCGAAGAAACTGGCCACTGCTCGCGCTCGGTCGGTCGCGCTGCTGCTGATGGAGCAGATGACGCGCGTGGAACGCGAGCGCGCGCGGAAGGAGGAGCCATGGACGCCGACGTTCTGAACTGGAAGCTGGGCGACGAGAACGCGGGCGGCGGGGCCAACATCCACGCCGTCGTCGATGGCGAGGGCTACGTCGTCGCGTGGACGGCCCGCGTGGTGCGCGGTGGCGTCGAGGTGGTGACGGAGGCGCAGGCGAAGGAGAACGCCCGACGCATCGTCACGGCCGTCAACGCGCACGACGACCTTGTCGCGGTGTGCGCGAAGGTGCTCGCGGCGCTAGATGCGTCGCTGCGCGGGCATCGGCCGCCGGTCAACGACCTGGTCTTGGCCAACGAAGTGCGCGCCGCCATCGCGAAGGCGAGGGGCCAGTGATGCACCTCCTCAACGTCCTTCTCTGCCGTCTCATCGGCCACCGCCCGGAGCCCTGGGTGACGCCGTCGAAGTGCATCGTCTTCTGGTGCCGCCGGTGCGCATCGCTTCAGCCGGGCGGCCTCGCTGTTCAACCTCGAAGGAGAACATCATGAACGGAAACGGAATCGCAGCCGGGGCGCTGGCCCGGCAGGACGCCTTCGGCGGCCAAGAGATGGTGCAGTCCACCGAGGTGCAGGCGCAGGCCCTCAGCGCGCAGGCCGAGGCCGAGGTGAAAGCGCGGTGGGCCATCGCGCAGCGCAACCCGCGCAACCTCGACGGCGTGCGCGTCGCGCTGCTGCGCGAGTGCGACCGCCCCGGGTTCGCCGACGTCGCGAAGTACGCGAAGCCGGTGGGCGGCTCGACGGTGGTGGGGCCGTCCATTCGGTTCGTCGAGGCGGCGCTCCGGTGCATGGGCAACGTCATCGCGTCGACGACGCTGGTGGCTGAGGACGCGCGCACGCGGCGGTTGCAGGTGATGGTGACCGACCTTGAGACGAACGTCTCGTGGCCCCGCCAAATCACCATCGAGAAGACGGTGGAACGCGGCAACGCGAACGGCCGCACGGTGCTCTCCGAGCGGCTCAACACGTCGGGCAAGAAGAGCTACCTCGTGGTGGCCACCGAGGACGAGCTTGCCAACAAGGAGGCGGCGGCCGTGTCGAAGGCCATTCGCACGGCGGGGCTGCGGGTCATCCCGGGCGACCTCATCGAGGAAGCGATGCGGCGAGTCGACGAGGTGCGCACGGCGAAGGTGAAGCAGGACCCGGCCGGCGAGCGGAAGCGCCTGGTGGATGCATTCGCGTCGGTGGGCGTGGCGCCCGAGCAACTCGTCGAGTACCTCGGGCACGGGCTCGACTTCTGCCAGCCGGCCGAGCTCGTGGAGTTGCGCGACACCTACGCGGCTATCCGCGACGGGGAGACGACGTGGCGCGCGGTGATGGCCGAGCGCGCCGAGCCGACGACGGCCCCGGCCGCTCCGACGCCGCCGCCGACCGCGTCGAGCGCCCCGGCGAGCGCGCCCGTCCCCCAAGCGCCCAAGCCCACGCCGCCGCCGGCGATCGACCCGGCCAAGGGCATCGACGAGGTGGCCGAGGTGCAGCGCCTCATCGCCGAGGCGAAGACGGGGAAAGACATTGCGCTCCTCGGGAGCCGAATGCTCAAGCTGACGGTCGAGCAGCGCCAGCTCGTCATGCCGCAGTACCAGGCCCGCTCGAAGGAACTCGGAGGTGCGAAGTGAAGCGGCTCTCTGCGTCGAAGCTCGAGCAGGCCGAGAAGTGCGGCCTCTCGATGGTGCTGCCCGGCCTCATCGACGTCCACCCCTACCCGTACCGCGAGCGCGGGAAGGTGCTGCACCAGTTCCTCTGCGACGTCGCCATGCAGGGCTACGCCGAGGCGCTGAAGGCCGTGCCCGAGGAGTACAAGGCCGAGGCCGCGGCGGTCGACCTCTCCTCGTTGCCGCACTCGACGCCCGACGCGTGGGCCGTCGAGGTGGCCTTCGCGTACAACGTCGACACGGACACCGCGCGCGAGCTGCACCGCGGCGGCTCCCGTGACTACTCGGGCGTCGACAGGACGTGCGAGGTGCCCGGCACTGCCGACGTCGTGGGCATCACGCCCGACGAGGTGGTGGTGCTGGACGTGAAGACGGGCCGCGCGCAGCTCGAGGCGCCCGAAGACGCGCCGCAGCTTCTCTTCCTCGCCCTGGCTGCGTGCCGCGCCTACAACCGGCAGGCCGCCACCGTGGGGTGGATTCGACTTCGCGACGGCGTGCCCTACTACTCGAGCCACCGCTTCGACGTGCTGGGCCTCAACACGCTGGTGCGGGAGCGCGTCGAGCGCATCATCACCGGCGTGCGCCTCACCGAGGTGCAGTGGGAGGTGTCGCCCGAGTCGGTGGAGCCCGTCATCGGCCCGCACTGCAAGCGGTGCGACGCCTTCTTCCGGTGCCCCGCCCAGGCCAACCTCGCCCGCGAGGTGACGCGCGCGGCGCTCGGCGAGTCCACGCTTCCGCTCGAGGTGCCCGACGAGCGCCGGCCCGACTTCTACCGGTGGGTGAAGGCCATCGGCGTGCTGCACGAGAAGCT
>JAIXXG010000017.1 GCA_027490915.1 Microbacteriaceae bacterium | reverse complement strand
CGTCGTCGAGTCGGGCGAGTCGCGCTTCACCGTCGCCGACGTTCCGGGGCTCATCGAGGGCGCAAGCGAGGGCAAGGGCCTCGGGCTCGAATTCCTCCGGCACGTCGAACGCTGCAGCGCCCTGCTGCACGTGCTCGACTGCGCCACGCTCGAGCCGGGGCGCGACCCGATCAGCGACCTCGATGTCATCCTCGGCGAGCTCGCGGCCTACCCGGTGCCCGAGGGGCAGCTGCCTCTGCTGGAGCGCCCGCAGCTCATCGCCCTCAACAAGGTCGACGTGCCGGAGGCGCGCGACCTCGCTGCCCTCGTGCGGCCCGAGCTCGAATCCCGCGGCTACCGGGTGTTCGAGATCAGCGCCGTCAGCCGCGAAGGCCTGCGCGCCCTGACGTTCGCGCTCGCCGAGCTGGTCGAGGCCGACCGCGCGGCGAAGGCGGCCGAGGCCGTCGTGCGCGAGCGCATCGTGCTGCGGCCGAAGCCGGTCGACACCCAGGAGTTCCGCATCGTCGTCGAGGGCGGCAGCGACGGCCCGCTGTACCGCATCATCGGCGCGAAGCCCGAGCGCTGGGTGCACCAGACCGATTTCCGCAACGACGAGGCCGTCGGCTACCTCGCCGACCGGCTCGCGAAGCTCGGCGTCGAGGACGGCCTGTTCGCGGCCGGAGCCGAGGCCGGCGCCACCGTCATCATCGGGCCCGGCGACGGCGTGGTATTCGACTGGGAGCCCACGCTCACGAGCGCAGCCGAGCTGCTGACCGCGCCGCGCGGCACCGATCCGCGGCTGGATGCGACCTCGCGCCCCTCGACCGCGCAGCGTCGCCAGAGCTACCACGAGCGCATGGACGCCAAGGCCGCCGCGCGCGCCGAGCTCGAGGCCGAGCGTCTCGCCGAGCGCGATGCGCGCGGCTGGCTGGAGGAGGAGGGGGCCGACGGCGGTCGGCAGCACGCCGAGGAGGGCGATGACTGAGAGCACGCGCACGCAGGTGCTGAACGCCAAGCGCATCGTGGTGAAGGTCGGCTCGTCGTCGATCAGCGGCCCCAACGTGGGGCAGATCGGTCCGCTCGTGGATGCCCTCGCGGCAGCGCACGCCCGCGGGCAGGAGGTCGTGCTGGTGTCGTCCGGGGCCATCGCGACGGGCATCCCGTACCTCAAGCTCGACCAGCGCCCGACCGACCTCGCGACGCAGCAGGCCGCCGCCGCGGTCGGTCAGAACGTGCTCATCTACCGGTATCAGGAGAGCCTCGACCGGTACGGCATCGTCGCCGGCCAGGTGCTGCTGACCGCGGGCGACCTCGAGCACGCGACTCCGCGCAGCAACGCGCAGCGCGCCATGGAGCGCCTGCTCGGCCTGCGCATCCTGATCATCGTCAACGAGAACGACACCGTCGCGACGCAGGAGATCCGCTTCGGCGACAACGACCGTCTCGCCGCGCTCGTGAGCGAGCTCATCGGCGCCGACCTGCTCGTGCTGCTGAGCGACGTCGACGCGCTCTACACGAAGCCTCCGCACGAGCCGGGCGCCGAGCGCATCGCCGTCGTGCCGCACGACGACGACCTCGCCCGGGTCGAGATCGGCTCGATCGGCTCCGCCGGCGTGGGCACCGGGGGAGCGAGCACCAAGATCGCCGCCGCCAAGCTCGCGGTCGGGCAGGGCGTGCCCGTCGTGCTGACCTCGACCGATCGGGTCGCGCAGGCCCTCGCGGGCGAGCCGGTCGGAACCTGGTTCGAGGCGGCCCCCGTAGACTGACGGCATGTCGTCGACCGTCACCGACGCCCCCGTGGGCACCCAACCCGACACCCTCATCGCCGCCGAGCTCATCGCGGCGAAAGAGGCATCGCGGTCCCTCGCCACGCTCACGACCGCGCACAAGAACACGGCGCTCGAGGCCATGGCCGCGGCCATCGAGGGCGCCGTGCCGGCGATCATGGCGGCCAACGCCGACGACCTCGAGCGCGGGCGGGCCACCGGGCTCTCCGACGGGCTGCTCGACCGGCTGCGGCTCGATGAGCGGCGCATCCTCGCCCTCGCCGCGGCGGTGCGCGACGTCGTCGCCCTGCCCGACCCGGTCGGCACGGTCGTGCGCGGCTCGCGCCTGCCCAACGGCCTGCAGCTCAGCCAGGTGCGGGTGCCCTTCGGCGTCGTCGGCGCCATCTACGAGGCGCGCCCGAACGTCACCGTCGACATCGCGGCGCTCGCCCTCAAGAGCGGCAACGCCGTGCTGCTGCGCGGCGGCAGCGCGGCCGAGAGCAGCAACCGCGTTCTCGTCGCGACCATCCAGAGCGCCATCGCGAGCGCCGGGATGCCCGCCGAGGCCGTGCAGACCATCGACCCGCACGGCCGCCCCGGCGCGGCCGCGCTCATGCGGGCCCGCGGCTTCGTCGACGTGCTCATCCCGCGGGGCAGCGCCGACCTGATCCAGACGGTGGTGCGCGAGTCGACCGTGCCGGTGATCGAGACCGGCGCCGGCGTCGTGCACATCGTGCTCGATGCCACGGCCGATGAGCAGCTCGCGGTCGACATCGTGCACAACGCGAAGGTGCAGCGCCCGAGCGTCTGCAACGCCGTCGAGACGGTGCTCGTGCACCGCGATGCCGCCGAGCGCGTGCTGCCTCCCGTGCTCGCGGCGCTGCGCGCCTCCGGGGTGGTCGTGCGCGGCGACGCCCGTGCCCGCGCCGTCGATGCCGACCTGCTGCCCGCGACCGACGACGACTTCGCGACCGAGCACATGGCCCTCGAGCTGAGCGTCGCCGTCGTCGACGACCTCGATGCAGCGCTCGCCCACATCCGCCGCTTCTCGACCCAACACACCGAATCGATCATCACGCGCGACATGGCGAACGCCGAGCGCTTCCTGGCCGAGGTCGACTCGGCCGTCGTGATGGTCAACGCGTCGACGCGGTTCAGCGACGGCGGGGAGTTCGGGTTCGGTGCCGAGGTCGGCATCTCCACGCAGAAGCTGCACGCCCGCGGCCCGATGGGCCTGCCCGAGCTCACGAGCACCAAGTGGCTGGTGCGGGGCGAGGGCCAGGTGCGCGCCTGACCGCGGCTCTCGAGCGCAGCCGGTAGACTGCACGCGGCGCGGGCCCAGGGCCCATCCACTCTTCGACTCCGGGAGCACCACATGCTGACCACGCTGGCAACCCTCATCATCGCCTCGGAGGAGCGCGCCCCGCTCATCGCACCCCCCGAGATCATCGCCCTGGCGGCCGCCCTGGTCTTCGTCATGCTCGGCCTCGTCACCTTCGCCTACCGCGACGTCGCCAACCGCCACAGCCACAAGACCTCGAAGTCGGCCGGCCACGACGCCCACGGCGGCCACGGCGCCGGTCACTGACCCGGGTCGACCCCGCGATAACCATCGCTCCCGCACCGATGACCCGTTCCGCGCCGCGCGCGCGGATCGGCATCATGGGCGGCACGTTCGATCCGATCCACCACGGGCACCTGGTCGCCGCGAGCGAGGTGGCCCACGCCTTCGATCTCGATGAGGTCGTCTTCGTGCCGACGGGGCAGCCCTACCAGAAGAGCGGGGTGACGCCGAGCGAGCACCGCTACCTCATGACGGTGATCGCGACGGCGGCCAACCCGCGCTTCCGGGTCAGCCGGGTCGATATCGATCGCGACGGGCCGACGTACACCATCGACACCCTGCGCGACCTGCGGCGCGAGCATCCCGATGCCGACCTGTTCTTCATCTCGGGGGCCGACGCCATCGCGCAGATCCTCGACTGGAAGGACGCCGCCGAGCTCTGGCAGCTGGCGCACTTCATCGCCGTCAGCCGCCCCGGACACGACCTCAGCGTTCGCGGATTGCCGGAGGGCGACGTAAGCTGGCTCGAGATTCCCGCGCTGGCCATCTCGTCGACCGACTGCCGCGAGCGCGTCGAGCACGGCTCACCGGTCTGGTACCTCGTGCCCGATGGCGTGGTGCAGTACATCTCGAAGCACCAGCTGTATCGGAGCCCGACATCATGAGCACCCCCATCGACCCGCCCCTCAGCCGCCGCGCCGCGCGGCAGGCTGAGCAGTCGGCGCACGATGCGCAGCCCGAGGTGTTCGCGCAGCCCATCACCCGCCGGGGGGCCGGCGGCACGCCGGTCTCGGTGCCCTCCTCGGCCCCGACCGATGTCTCCTACCGCACGCAGGTGCGGCCGCGCGTGCCGCACTACGACGCGCCGCCGCCGACGCACACCGTGATCCCCGGTGCTCCGGCGGTCGGCGCCGCGGCGCCGCCGACCGGTCACGCCGGCGCGCCCCTCGCTCCGACCCCGCCGCCCGTCGCCCCGCCCGCGACCGACGGCCCCGTGCGGCGCCGCGACTTCCGGCCGCCGGCCGAGCAGCCGGCTGCGGGCCCGGTGGGCCAGCCGGTCGCCGGGTTCGACACCGATCTGGAGTACCACACCCTGCTCGCGCCGCGACGGGATGCCCCGCCTCCCGCCGCACCGCAGCCGCCCGCACCTGCGGCCCACGTGATCGAGGTGCCGCCGGTCGCCCCTGCGGAGCCATCGGTCGCGCCCGAGCAGACCCTGTCGCGCCGCGAGCTGCGGGCGCTGCGGGAGCAGCTCGGCCTCGCTCCGGAGGGGGAGACCGGCGTCGCCCCCACCGTCCCCGCTCCGGCACGTCCCGTTCATCAGGGTGCGGTGCCGCCCGGTGTCGCGCCGACCGCACCCCCGCTCATCGAGCCGGGGCCGGCCCCCACGGCGGTCGCTCCTCTGCCGGCGCCCCCGGTCATGGCGCCTCCCGTCTCGCCGCCCCCGGTCATGGCGCCGCCGGTCGCGCCGCCGCCCGCTGCGCCGTCTGTCGCGTCGTCGCCTGTCATGGCGCCGCCCGTCGCGCCTCCCGTCGCGCCACCTGCGGCCTTCGAGCCCGCCCCTCTCGCCGAGCCGGCGCCGCCGCTGGCGCAGCCGACGAGCGGGCCGGTCTCGCTCGGGTCGGCGCCGACCGGGTCGCACTGGTCGGTCGGCATCGATGCCGATGACGACCCGTTCGAGAACACCTTCAGCCGCGAGGTGGGCTCGGCCTCCAGCCTCACGAGCACGAACGCTCTGGTGCTGCCCGAGATGCCGACGGGCAGCATCGCCGGGCCGGTGACCGGCACCGGCGAGATCATCATCACCGGCATGATCGACCTGCCGCGGGTGGTGTCGTCGACCGGCACCGTGCCGACGGTGCACGAGAGCCCCGATATCGACGACCTCTTCGAGCCGGGTGAGCTCGCCGTCGCACCGCCCGACGCCGCACCCGTGAGCGCGGCCAAGGCCGTCAGCGTGCACACCCAGGCGCAGACCATCATCACGCCTACCGGATCGCGGGTGTCGAGCAATGCGGTGACCACGGCGCTCGTCGCCGCGACCGTCGTCATGGCGGTCGTCGCGATCGGGCTGTTCGTCGTCGCCGCCGTCAACGGGCTATTCTGAGGGCTCCGCCCGCCGCCCTCGAAGGACACCGTGACCGCATCCGACCGCGCCATCTCCCTCACCCAGGTGGCGGCGCGCGCCGCCGACGCGAAGCAGGGCGACGACATCGTCGCCCTGGACGTCTCGGGGCCGCTGCCCCTCACCGACGTCTTCCTGCTCGTCACGGGCCGCAACGAGCGCAACGTGCAGTCCATCGCCGGCGAGGTGGAGGACCGCATGATCGAGGCGGGCGCGAAGCCGCTGCGCCGCGAGGGCCGTGCCGAGGGCCGCTGGATCCTGCTCGACTTCGGCGACGTGGTCGTGCACGTGTTCCACGAGGAGGAGCGCCTGTTCTACTCGCTCGAGCGGCTGTGGAAGGACTGCCCGGTTGTTCCGCTGGCGCTCGGCGAGCATCCAGGCGACGCATAGTCCTGCACGGGCAGACTAGGGGCATGAAGTGCCCGACTGACGACACCCTGCTCGTGATGAGCGACCGCAACGGCATCGAGATCGACTACTGCCCCCAGTGCCGGGGAGTGTGGCTCGACCGCGGTGAGCTCGACAAGATCATCGAGCGGGCGTCGACCGTCGCGCCGGCCCCCGCCCCCGCGCCGCGCGTCGACCTGCCCCCTGCGGCCGCCCCGGCCGCGCCGGCTGGCGGCTACCCGGCCGGTGCCTACGCCCAGCCCGGCTACCCGCAGCGGTGGGGCTCGCACTCGCCCGGGTCTGCTCCGCGCTACGGTCACGGCTACCCCGGAGGCGGTTACAAGCGACCCAAGAACTGGCTCAGCGAGCTCTTCGACTGACGCCCGCCGACGGGGTCACCCGACGCGCCGGGCCGTGCCCGCGCGAATTGGTCGGCGGCCCCGCCGTGTACTAGTCTTATCGAGTTGTCACCGCACGCAGGGCGGGTGACTGAGGGCCTGTGGCGCAGCTGGTAGCGCACCTGCATGGCATGCAGGGGGTCAGGGGTTCGAGTCCCCTCAGGTCCACGAACGATATCCCGGTCTCGGCCGGGATTCGTCGTATCCGGCACCTGCTGGCCCGAGCAGCGGGGCGGCGTGCCGGCGATGCGGCGCCCCGGGCGCGCATCCGGTTCGAGAGGACCCGTCGTGAACCACGACCAGGCCGCTACCGCCCCCGTCGATCGCGCCGCCCGCATGCACGCGATCACCGATGAGACGACGCAGATCGTCGACATGGTGCTCGAGTACGCCCGACGTCGCATCCTCAGCGACGACACTCCGCTCGACAAGCCGTTCACCCCCGCCGAGCTGCGCCGCCTCGCCGGGCGCACCATCAGCGACGAGGGCATGGGGGCGCGGCGCGCGCTCGCCCTGTTCGAGAACGTGCTCGCGCCGTCGTGCATCACGACCGAGCATCCGCAGTACCTCTCGTTCATCCCCTCGGCTCCCTCGAAGGCGGCCACCGCCTTCGACCTGATCGTGTCGGCGACCGCGGTCTACGGCGGGTCGTGGCTCGAGGGCTCAGGGGCCGTCTACGCCGAGAACGACGTGCTCGCCTGGCTCGCTCACGAGTTCGGGCTGCCCGAGACGGCCGGGGGCGTGTTCGTGCAGGGCGGCACGATCGGCAACCTCTCGGCGCTCGTCGCCGCTCGCGACCACGCGGACCGTCTTCGGCGCGAGGCGGGCCGGCCGCGGCCCGAGCGCTGGGTCGTCGTCGCGAGCTCGGAGGCCCACTCGTCGATCGCGAGCGCTGCACGGGTGATGGACATCGATGTCGCCGTGGTGCGGGCCGGCGACGACGGCGTCATGCGGGCCGAGGGGGTGCGGGATGCCCTCCGCGAGCACGGCGATGCGGTGATCGCCGTGGTCGTGACGGGGGGTTCGACGAACTTCGGCATCGTCGACGACCTCGCCGGGGTCGCCGCGCTGAAGGACGAGCGCGCGTTCTGGCTGCACGTCGACGGCGCCTACGGCCTCGCCGCCGCCCTCACCGACATCGCGCGCCCGCGCTTCGCGGGGCTCGAGCGCGCCGACTCGCTCATCGTCGATCCGCACAAGTGGCTCTTCACGCCGTTCGA
Organism: Microbacteriaceae bacterium; assembly: GCA_027490915.1. GTDB lineage: Bacteria > Actinomycetota > Actinomycetes > Actinomycetales > Microbacteriaceae > Microcella. Next base: position 44,752 of record JAIXXG010000017.1, on the reverse strand, counting down.
CTCCTGCGCGCTGCTCTACCGCGACCCCGAGATCGCGCGGCTCGCCCACACGCAGCACGCCGAGTACCTCGATGCGCTGACCGACTCGAGCGAGTGGAACCCCTCCGACTACTCGGTGCAGCTCACCCGACGGGCTCGCGGTCTTCCTCTCTGGTTCTCGCTCGCCACCTTCGGTGCGCAGGCGTACCGCGATGCGATCACCGCGTCGATCGAGCTCGCGCACGCGGCCGCGGCCGAGATCACCGCGCGCGACCACGTGCGGCTCGTGCGCGAACCCCAGCTCTCGGTCGTCGTCTTCGAGCGCATCGGCTGGGAGCACGGCGACTACGCCCACTGGTCGAACCGCCTGCTCGACGATCAGCACGCGTTCGTGGTGCCGAGCTCGCACGCGGGCCGTCCCAACGCGCGGTTCGCGATCGTCAACCCCCGCACGACGCTCGACGACCTCATCGGCATCCTCGACACCATGGTCTGAGCGACCGCCGCGCCCTACACTGGCGCCGTGGACCCCGACTCCGCGCTCCCGGCGACCGTCGCCCCCCGCAGCGCGCGGTGGCTCGCGGCCATCATGGTGCCGCTCGTCGTGCTGGTCGCCGGGATCGGGCTCGACGCGGTCGACCAGATCGCGCCGGAACCCCTCGGAGGCGAGTCGGCGCGCTACATCCCGCCCGATGGACATCGCACCGTGCTGCGCGACAGCGCGGGCGCCCTCGTGGTCGCCGAGCACTCCCGCTCGGTCGGACTGGAGGGCCTGCTCGCCGCCCCGCCTGCGGTCGCGGCGGCGGTGCTCGCGCGGCTGGGTGACGAGGAGGCCCGCACCGCGCAGTGGTGGCGCGTGACGCGCACCGACGACCTCGGAACGACGACCACCGACCTCTACCGTCTGTCCACGGATGGTGTTGCGCAGGTCGCGGCGTGGGGCGGGGCGGTCGGGTTCGTCTTCGAGCCCGAGCTGCTGCTGCTGCCCGCCGTCGTGCGCGCGGGCGACGCGTGGCGGGCATCCGGCAGCGCCCTCGCCGACGGCGCGCTGACCTACGACGCCGAGAGCACCGCGTTCGCCGCGACCGGGCCGTTCACCGGGGTCGAGGGTGCGGAGGTTCCCCTGACCGGCGGCTGCATCGGCGTCGACAGCTCCGTGCGCATCGCGGCGCCGACGGATGCCCTCGAGACCGTGCTCGTCGACGCGACGGTCTGGTGCCCCGGTCGCGGCGCGGTCTGGAGCAGCGGCACCGTCGACGGGCAGTCGGTGGGGCAGGCGGAGGAGCGTCCGGTTGCCGTCGCCGCCCTCGATCGCGGCCTTCCTCCGGTTGATGCCGTCGCGGAGGCCACCGGTCTCGCGGCGCCGCAGCCGCTGCCGCTCGTCGTGATCGACCCGTTCTTCGGCGAGCGCGACGGCTCGGTGCAGTTCGCCCTGCCCCCGGTCGCGCTGGCCGACGGAAGGATCGTGGTCGCGAACGACCGCGGCGACGATCTGCAGTGGTGGCGGCTCGAGGCGCAGCGGGCCGAGCTCGACGCGGCCGCGCATCCCGGCGGCACTGTCATCGCCCTCGCGGCGATCGGCGACGGCGTGGCCGCGACCACCGCGCAGCGGGCCGTTGTCGCCTACGACGGCTGGGGGCGCCGACTCTGGCAGTGGCGCGGGCCCGAACTGATCCTCGCCCCGCCGCTCGCGGTGCCGCGCGCCGACGGGCCTCCCGACGTGCTCGTCGCCGACCGCGGCGGCCAGGTGACGCTGCTGGCCGGCGACACGGGCTCGCCGCGCTGGTCGGTCGCCCTCGGCGCTGACGCCCGTGCGCCGCTCGAGCTCGTCGGCGACGCCGTGGTGATCAGCGATGAGCGGGGTCGCGTGCAGGCGCTCGAACTCGCCGACGGCGCGGTGCGATGGCGCGTCGACGCGGGATTCGTCGAGGGTGCGGCGGCGGCTCCCGACGGCAGCGCGGTTGCCCTGCAGCTCGACTCGGGCGATCTCGCGGTGCTGTCCGCCGTCGACGGCGACGAGCGGTTCTCGGCGCGGTATCCGGGCATCGCCCGGTCTCTCATCGTGACGGCGGATGCGGTGCTCGCGCTCTCGGACGAGCGCCTGCTGGCCCTCTCTGCCGTCGACGGGTCGGAGCTGTGGCGCGACCGCGGCGGGCTCGCCCTCCTCGGCGCGGGGCTCGGAGCGGGCGACCCGGTCGTCGTTCTCGACGCGGATGGTCTGCGCCTGCACGCGGGCCGGGACGGTGCGCTCCTCGACGAGCAGCGCCTCGACCCGCCGCCGGTCAGCGCGACCCGCCGTGCCGTCGTCGCCGGCTCGGCGGTCGTCATCGTCGACTCCGACGGCCGCGTGACGAGGAGCGTGCTCCGATGAGGGCCGTGCGCCGGATCGGAGCCGCTCTCACGCGCTTCTGGAGCGGTCTCATCAGCACGCCGATCCGCGATGGCCGCCTGCGCGACACGGGGTGGCCGGCGGGCCTGCGCCCGGTCGTCGTCGTGGGAGTCGTGGCCTTCTCGCTCGCGGTGCTGCTCATCCTGCTCGCCCCGGCGATCCGTGCGGCGTCGCCGCTCTCGGTCTCGGTCGGGGCGACCGTGCTTTCGCTGCCGCGGCTGGTGCTGCCGACGATCTTCTGGCTGATCATCCTGTCGATCGCCCTCGTGCAGTCGGCCGCCCTGCACCTGCGCGCCCGCACCGCGGTCGTGCTCACGGGCATGACCGTGCTCGTGCTGCTCTTCCTCGGCTCCCTCGATCTCGGCGCCGACGGCGAGGGCGGGCTGGGGGTGACCCCGGGCAAGGTGGTCTCGATCGTGGCGGCGCTGGCGCTGGTGGTGCTCACCGTGGTGCGGCACCGTCGGGGCTTCGCGTGGTGGGAGTTCCCGGCCGTGCTCGCCCTCGTCGCCACGGCCGCCATCGTCGCGCTCGGCCGCAGCGCCGAGCAGAGCGCCGCGTTCGGGCTCGACTTCGGCCCGCCGACCGCCTCGCTCGTGATGTCGTCGATCGGGCAGCTCGCCGTGCCGGCCGCCCTCGCCGCGGGGGTGGCGGTCGCCGAGTTCGCGATCACCGCGGCGACCGCGGCGGTCGGGGCGCTGCAGAAGGCGCCGACGCCCGCCGCCGAGTCGACGGATGCTCCCGCTGCCGCAGCGCCGCCGACGTCGCTCCCTCCCGCGGTGCGCGCGGTTCCCGTGCTGCTGCTCGTCGCCTTCCTGCTCGTGGCGGCCTGGCGCGTCGCCGAGCTCCTCCTCGCCCTGCTGCTCGGGGTGGGGGCGAACGTCGATCCGGGCGATCTCCCGCTCTCCGCCGCGATCGTGGGGGTCATCGCGCTGCTGTGGTGGGTGCTCGCACGAGCGCGCGGCGACTCGGCGGCGCGCATCAGCACCGTCATGAGCCATCTCGACAGCGTCGCCTTCCCGGTGGCGGTCGCGCTGACGGTGACACTGGCGCCCGTGGTCGCGCTGCTGCTGCTCGTGCAGGTGCTCAACGCCTGGGGTCTCGACCCGGCTGCGACGGGCGGGGCGCTCGTGCTGGCGGATGCCCTCCGCAGCTCGCTGGCCCTCGCGGTCGTGCGGCTCGGCGTCGGGCTCGGGCTCATCGTGCTCGCGGTGCTGCTCGCCCGCCGTGGGCGCCGCGGAGCGCCCGAGCTGCTGGCCGCCATCGGGGTGCTCGCGATCCTCAGTGCGGCCCCCTCGGTGCTCGAGTCGCGGCTGCCCTGGTCATCGCCCGCGCTCGCCGTCGTGGTCGCCCTCACGACGATCGTGCTCGCGGTCGCTCTCGCGGCCCGCCGCCGGCTCACGGCGCGGCGTCTCGCGCTCCTCCTGACGGCGCTGCTGCTGTCGGCGGCCGCCGCCTGGCGCGATGTGCTGGCCGATCCGCTGAGCGCGGTGATCGGCGCGAGCGGGCTCGCCCTGGTGCTCTTCGGCTTCGTCTGGGGCTTCCTCACCGACGCCGACATCACGCACGGCGACAGCCGCGCCTACCCGCGCCCGACCCGGGTTCTGCTCTTCCTCGCGAACGCGGTGTTCGGGGTCACGGTGCTCGCCTACGGCGCGCTCGCGCGCTCGGTCGATGCCGGAATCGATCTCGACGCTTTCGCGCAGTTCGGCGATCAGCTGCTCGGCACGGCGGTCATCCTGGCCGCGGTGATGGCGGTCTGGGCCGCCACGATGTCGGCGGATTCCCGGGCGCCCCGCAGTACCGTGGCGCCATGACCGAGCCGAGCATGCCGACCGAGCCGACGTTCGACCCCCTCCTGCAGTCCGCGCTGCGCACCCACACCGACTACGGGGTCGAGAAGCTCGAGGAGGCCGACCTCGCGACCGACCCGTTCGCGCAGTTCACCGCGTGGCTCGCCGAGGCGGCCGAGCGCGGGGTCTACGAGCCGAACGCGATGGTGCTCGGCACGATCGACCCCGACGGCGCCCCGTCGATCCGCACCGTGCTGCTGCGCGGCGTCGACGACCGCGGTTTCGCGTTCTACACCGACTACACCTCGCGCAAGGGCCGCGCCCTGCAGGCGAACCCCGGGGTGGCCGCCGTCTTCCCGTGGTACACCCTGCACCGCCAGGTGAAGATCTTCGGCACGGCGCACCGGGTCGAGCCCGAGGACTCGGAGGACTACTTCGCCCATCGCCCGCGCGGAGCCCAGCTGGCGGCGTGGTCGAGCGATCAGTCGCAGCCGATCGCCTCGCGCGAGGCCCTCGAGCAGAAGGTGGTCGACACCGAGCGCCGCTTCGCCGATGCCGATCCGGTGCCGCGTCCGGAGCGCTGGGGCGGCTTCCGCATCGTGCCCGAGCGGGTCGAGTTCTGGCAGGGGCGCACGTCGCGGCTGCACGATCGCCTGCTCTTCCACCGCGAGGGCGGCGGCTGGCGGGTGGAGCGCCTGCAGCCGTGAGGCTCGGCGCCGGGAATACCGGCGCCGCATCCCGCGTTCGTCCTGTCGATGCATCCGCATAGAATCACGGATGCGGACGCGCCCCGCCCGAGGGCGCGACGCGCACGACAGACAGGGGAGAACAATGGCCATCACCGACCCGAGCGACCTCGAGCTCGGCCTCGACACCTTCGGCGACGTGACCGTCGACGCCGACGGCGCCCCGCTGTCGTACGCGCAGGTCATCCGCAACGTCGTGGCCGAGGGCGTGCTGGCCGACCAGGTCGGCGTCGACGCGATCACCGTCGGTGAGCACCACCGCGATGACTTCGCCGTCTCGGCGCCCGACGTCGTGCTCACCGCGATCGCCGCGCGCACCGAGCGCATCCGCGTCGCGAGCGGTGTCACCGTGCTCAGCTCCGACGACCCGATCCGGGTCTTCCAGCGCTTCGCGACGATCGACGCGATCTCGAACGGCCGCGCCGAGGTCATCATGGGTCGCGGCTCGTTCACCGAGTCGTTCCCGCTCTTCGGCTACGCGCTGCAGGACTACCAGACCCTGTTCGAGGAGAAGCTCAACCTCTACGCCGAGGTGCACAAGGAGCAGCCGGTCACCTGGCAGGGCTCGACCCGCGCGCCGCTGCAGAACCAGATGGTCTACCCGACGACCGAGGGCGGCAGCCTGCGCACCTGGGTCGGCGTCGGGGGCAGCCCCGAGTCGGTCGTGCGCGCCGCCCACTACGGATTCCCGCTCATGCTCGCCATCATCGGCGGCCCGGCCGAGCGCTTCGCACCCTTCGTCGAGCTCTACCACCGCGCCCTCACGCAGCTCGAGAAGCCCTGGCAGCCGGTCGGCGTGCACTCGCCCGGCTACATCGCCGAGACCGACGAGCAGGCGATGGAGGAGCTCTGGCCGGCCTACGAGCAGATGTTCGGCCGCATCGGCCGCGAGCGCGGCTGGGGCCCGACCACCTACGCGCACTTCCGGCAGGAGGTCGAGCACGGCTCGCTCTACGTCGGCTCGCCCGAGACGGTGGCCCGCAAGATCGCGGCGACCGTCTCGACGCTCGGCATCCAGCGCTTCGACCTCAAGTACTCGACCGGCCCGCTGTCGCACGACAAGCTGATGCGCGCGATCGAGCTGTACGGCACCGAGGTCATGCCGCGCGTGCGCGAGCTGCTCGCCGAGACGAAGGTGCCGGCGGCCGTCTGACCCGGCGGGCCACGGCGGCAGCGCAGCACGCGGTCTGGCCTGGTCGGCGCGGGGATGCTTGACTGAGCCCGTGACCGCCGCCGCCCTCGACCGCCGCGTGCTGGTCATCGCCGTGCTCGCCGCCTTCGTGGCCTTCCTCGACGGCTCGATCGTCAACGTCGCCCTGCCGGCGATCACCGACGAGCTGGGCGGGGGGCTTCCCGTGCAGCAGTGGGTGGTCGATGCCTACCTCATCACCCTCGGCTCGCTCATCCTCATCGCCGGATCGCTCAGCGACCTGCTGGGGCGCGTCGCTGTGCTGCGTCTCGGCCTCGTCGCCTTCGGCCTGACCTCGCTCGCCTGCGGTCTGGCTCCGACAGCAGAGTTGCTCATCGCCGCGCGCGCGGCGCAGGGCGTCGCGGGCGCGCTGCTCGTGCCGAGCTCGCTCGCACTCATCATGAGCACCCACCGCGATGCCGCTCAGGCCCGGGCGATCGGCCTCTGGACGGCCTGGACCTCCGCGGCCTTCATCGTCGGCCCGCTCCTCGGCGGGCTGCTGACCGACACGCTGAGCTGGCGCTGGGTCTTCGTCATCAACGTCGTGCCCATCGCGCTCACCCTCATCCTGCTGGCGCCCTTCCGCAACGAGCGGCCGGCCACCCGCACTCCCATCGACGTCGCCGGCGCCGTGCTCGGGGCGGTCGGTCTCGGCGGTGTCGTCTTCGCCCTCATCGAGCAGGCGAACTACGGCTGGAGCTCGCCCGTGGTGCTCGTGCCTCTCGCGGCCGGCGCGCTCGCGCTCGGCGGCTTCCTGTGGCGGCAGGCGACGGCGCAGCATCCCATGATGCCCCTGTCGCTCTTCCGCGAGCGCAACTTCGCCGTCGGCAACCTCGCGACGGTCGGCATCTACGCTGCCCTCTCGGTCGCGGGGCTCGCACTCGTGCTGCACCTGCAGCAGGCCGCGGGTCTCTCCGCCACCGCCGCCGGGCTCGTCAGCCTGCCCGTCACGATCATGCTCATCGCGCTCTCGTCGGTGTTCGGCACCTGGGCGGGCCGTGTCGGCCCGCGGTGGTTCATGGCCGCCGGTCCGGCGATCGCGGCCGTCGGCCTGCTGCTGCTGCAGGCCGTCAGCACGCCCTTCGACTTCGTGCAGCAGGCCCTCGCCGGAGTGCTGCTCTACGGGCTCGGCATCGCCGTCACCGTGGCGCCGCTCACCTCGGCCATCCTGGGCGCCATCGCGCCCGAGCAGTCGGGCATCGCCTCCGCGGTCAACAACGCCGTCTCGCGCATCGCCGGACTCGTGGCGATCGCCCTGCTCGGCGCCGTGATCGGCACCCAGGTCGACGACGCGTGGCTCGACCGCGCGCTGCAGCTGTGCGCCGCGCTGCTGCTCGCCGGTGCGGTGATCTCGGCGGTCGGAATCCGCACGCCGAAACAGCCCGCGCGGTCGTAGGCTCGCTGCATGCGAGGGCGCTGCGGCACGAGACGGGCGATCGCCGCCGCGCTCGCCGTGAGCCTCGCGGCCGTCACGGCATGCGCCACCGCGGTCGAGCCGCCCCCGCCGCCGCTCGCCCGGATCGCCGGGGCGCCGCCCCTGCTCGACCCGACCGCCGTCTACCTCGAGCAGCGCATCGCGAGCATGTCGCTCGAGCAGAAGGTCGCGGCGCTCATCATGGTGCACGTGCCGGGCACCGACCCCGCGCGCATCCGCGGGGTCATCGATGCGCACGGGCTTGCGGGGGTCATCCTCATGGGCGACAACGTCGGGGGTCCGGCCGCGCAGGTCGGGCAGCTCACGGCGGCGCTCAGCAGCGAGGCGGGGCTGCCCGTGCTGACCGCCATCGATCAGGAGGGCGGCGTCGTGCGGCGCCTGCGCGAGGACGAGTTCCCCGCCGCGCGCACCATCCGGGGCGCGGAGCCCGCGGTCGCCGAGCAGGCCTTCGTCGACCGGTCGACGCTCGTGTCGTCGGCCGGGGTGCTCATCAACTTCGGCATCGTGGCCGACGTCACGCCCGACAGCTCGTCGTTCATCCGCTCCCGCACGCTCGGTGAGACGCCCGAGGCCGCTGCCGAGCGCGTGGCGGCCGCGGTGCGCGGCGAGCAGGGCCGGGTGCTCTCGACCCTCAAGCACTTCCCGGGGCACGGAGCGAGTCCGGACGACTCGCACGTGAGCATCCCGCGATCGGATCTCGATCTCGCGCAGTGGCGCGCGACGCACGCCGTGCCCTTCCAGGCCGGCATCGCCGCCGGCGCGCCGCTCGTCATGATGGGGCATCTGCAGTTCGATCGGATCAGCGCGCTGCCGGCATCGCTGTCGGCGGAGTGGGTGGCGATCCTGCGCGACGAGCTCGGCTTCGAGGGCGTCATCGTCACCGACGATCTGCTCATGCTGCAGCGCTCGGGCATCGATGCCTACCGCGACCCGTACAGCAACGCGGTGCGCGCGCTGCAGGCGGGCAACGATCTGCTGCTCTACGTGCTTCCCGGTGATCCCTCGACGGTCGGCATCGACATCGACGCGCTCATCGCCACGCTCGCCGCGGCCGTGGCCGACGGCCGCATCGCCGAGGAGCAGGTCGACGCATCGCTCGCGCGCGTGCTCGCGCTGCGCCGGGCGGCCTCGGGGCAGAGCGGGCCGTTCGTGGACTGCGGGCCGAAGTGCTGGGGAGCGTCTCCGCGCGGCTGATCGCACCGGCGACCGGCGACCGATGTCGACCCTCGCGGGCCGAGCCGCGCTCTAGAGCGTCGGGAGGTCGAAGTCGGTGACGCGCTCGGGCAGCTGGTTGATCGTCACGCCGCGCGGCACGACGTCGGCCGTGGCCGGCTCGATGGTCGCGACCGTGACGGTGATGGCACCCAGGACGATCGCGAGGGTGCCGAGGCCGGTGAGCAGCGCCGTCACCGGCGTGAGCCGGCGGTGACGCTCGAGGCTGACGACGATCGCGCCGACGAGCATGAGCGTCGCGGCCGTGATCATGAGGGCGATCAACGTGGCACCGTTCCTGTCGGGTGAGGAACGCGGCTCCGGCGGGTACCGGGGTCGGGTTTCGGGTCGTGGCCGCTCGGGTGGGCGACCGGCTCCAGGATACTCCCGCCCTCCGCCCCGGGCAAGGATGCTGAGCCGCGCTCGCGCCCCGTCTTGAGGGGTCGACCGAGCCGTCTGCCCGCGCGACGCTCCGCGGGGGGTGCCGCCGAGCCGCGGGGGAGAGGTGAGAATAGGTTGCGTGACCCCAGTGCCCGACGGTGTGCTCCACCGCGATGTCCTCGCCGCCGTCGCGCTCTCGCTGGACGCGACGCTCGTCGACGCGCATGCCCTGCAGGTCGAGCCCACGGGCAACGGCTTCACGCACGGCTACCGGGTCACCCTGCGGGACGCCGCCGGCGGCTCGAGCGAGCACACGGTGTTCGTCGAGACCTCGCCGGCCGAGGCCGTGCGACCGGGCGTTCTCACGCTCAGCAACCCCGACACGGGCGAGCGTGTCGATGTCTGGGTCTACCCGGCCGACCCGGCCCTGCCCGCGCTGCGCACGGCCGTCTACGCCGAGGCGGCGGGCGTCGTGCTCGCGCGGCTCGGCCTCCCGGTCGGGGGGCTCACGGTCAGCCTCGCGGCCTACCGGCCGGGCAAGCGCGCTGTCGTGCGCGTCGACACCGATGCCACCGCGTACTACCTCAAGGTCGTGCGGCCTCCCGCTGCGGAGCCGTTGCAGGCCCGGCACACGCTGTGGCGCTCGGCGGGCATCCCGGTGCCGGCGGTACTCGGGTGGAGCGAGGAGGGCCTCGTCGCGCTGGAGGCCCTCGCGGGGTCGGAGCTGATCGGCGTGCTCGACCGGGTCTCGGCTCCCGACCTGCTGCTCGACGCCATCGAGGGGCTCGTCGCCCAGATCGCCCAGGTGCCCTCGAGCTCGGCCGCGCGGTCGTCGCTCGTGCGGCGCATCGAGTGGTACGAGGAGCGACTCATCGAGCAGCTGCCCGCGCTCGACGGACTCATCGAGCGCACCGCGCGCACGGCCTCGCGTCGGTTCCGCGCCGGGGGCGATCCGCCGCCCGCACGCACCGTGCACGGCGACCTGCACCTCGCGCAGCTGCTCGTCGACCCCCTGGCGCCCGCGCGCATCACCGGGGTGCTCGACATCGACACCTCGGGCTGGGGCGACCCGGCGGACGACGCCGCGGCGCTCTACGCCCATCTCATCGCCACGGTCGTGCACGACGGCGGCAGCCGGGCGACGCTGCGCGCTCGGCGGGCATCCGTGCTCGCCGACGGCTGGCGGCGACGCTGGTTCGCCGCGGACGACCCGGGCTTCGCCGACCGCGCCCACGCCATCGCGGCCACCCAGCTGCTGGGGCACGCCCTCTCGCGCTCCGCAGCGGGCTCGGCGGGGGCGACCGAGCTCATCGAGCGCGCGCACCGCGTCGTGCGCGCGGATGAGAGGCCTCTCACCGCCTCCTCCTGGTGATCTCACGGTGCCCCCGGAGAGTGGGGACATCGCGACGAGCCGCCCGGCTCGTGCGGAGGGAGGACACAATCATGGACACCAAGAACTGGATCGCCGTGGGGGCGGCCGGTGCGCTCAGCCTCGGGGTGGCCGCCGGTGGCGCGGCGACCGTCGCCAACGCGATGCCGCTCATCGAGAACGTCAGCGGCCTCAGCGTTCCCGGCCTGACGACCGTCACCGACGACGACGGCAGCTCGGCCGACCTCGACTTCACGGTCGAGAGCGACAGCATCGTCTCGCCCACGTCGAGCTCGTCGCCCGCGACGCCGTCGCCGACGTCGACGCCCTCGGCGGTCTCGGCGCAGACGCCCGCGTCGCCTGTCTCGGCGCAGTCGCCCGCGTCGCCGCTCTCGCCGGCCAGCCCGATCAGCCCGGCCAGCCCGGTGTCGCCCGCCTCGGTCGACACCCCGCCGACCCCGGCGAGCCCGGCGAGCATCCCCTCGCCCGCGACCCCGGCGAGCATCGACGACTGAGTCGTCGATGACGCGCCCCGGGCGCTCGACGCACCCCCGGATGAGAGGACTCTCATCCGGGGGTGCCGTCGTCTGCGGGACAATGGGGAAGGAGAGTAGCACGATGAGGAGGTTCGGGTCATGGCCGCGTCCCGTCGATGGGTGACCATGACGGCCGTCTCGGCGCTCGGCATCGGCGTGATCGCGAGCGGCGCGATCGGTGTCGCGCGCGCGATGCCCCTCGTCGACAGCACGACGATCGCCGAGGTTCCCCCGATCACCACGGTGCCGGGCTCACCCGGCGCCGCCCCGACGCCCGGTCCCGGCACGAGTACGCCGACGCCCGTTCCCAGCGGCACGGCCTCTCCGACCACGCCGGCCGATGTCGATCGCGCCCCGGCGCCGGCCCCGCAGCCAGTGGCGCCCCGCCCCGCGGGCACCGCCTCGCCCTCTGCCGCGACGATCCCCTCGCCCGCGAGCGTCGACGACGACAGCGGCACCAGCGGCAGCAACAGCGGCAGCGGCAGCGACGACGACTGACCGCCCGTTCGTCGGGCGCCGTGCTCAGACCAGGCGGTAGCCCATGCCGCGCACCGTCTCGATGCGCTCGGCGCCGATCTTGCCGCGCAGGTAGCGAACGTACACGTCGACGACGTTCGACCCCGGGTCGAAGTCGAAGCCCCACACGCGGCTCAGCAGCTGCTCGCGCGACAGCACCTGATCGGGGTGGCGCAGAAACTCTTCGGCGAGGGCGAACTCGCGGGCCGAGAGATCGATCGAGCGGTCGCCCACCGACACCCGCCGCGTCTTGAGGTCGAGGGCGACGTCTCCGTGCCGCAGCACGGTCTCGACGACGCGCTGCTGACCCGACTCGCGCAGCCGCAGCCGGATGCGCGCCACCAGCTCATCGAACTTGAACGGCTTCGGCAGGTAGTCGTTGGCGCCCCCGTCCAGCCCGGCGACCGTGTCATCGACGCTCGTGCGGGCCGTCAGCATGATGATCGGCATGGTCTCCCCGGCGGCCCGCAGGCGGGCCAGCACCTCGAACCCGTCGATGCCCGGAAGCCCGACGTCGAGCAGCACGAGGTCGAACGACCCCGTGGCGACGTAGTCGAGCGCGTCGAGTCCATTGGCGACGACGGTGGGCGAGTATCCCGCCGCCGAGAGGCCTTTCTCGATGAACGACGAGATGCGCGTCTCGTCCTCGACGATCAGGATGCTGGTCAACGATCCTCCCCCGGTGCGACCGCTGCGGGCGCGGCCTGGTCGTGCTGCTCGGTGCTGAACCCGCTCGCCGGCGGGGGCGGTGCCGCACCGTCGAGCGTCGGGACGACGATGCCGAACCGCGAGCCGGAGGGCGACGAGTCGAGGCTCACATAGCCGCCGTGGGCGCGCGCGATCGCGGCCACGATCGGCAGGCCGAGCCCCGAGCCCGCAATGCCGCGGCCGGTGTCGGCGCGGCCGAACCGCTCGAAGATGCGCTTCTCGGCCCCGGCGGGGATGCCCGGCCCCTCGTCGGCCACCCAGAACTCGACCGTGCCCGCGTAGGCGGTGCTGCCGACCCGGATGGTGCTGCCAGCCGGGGAGTACTTCGCCGCGTTGTCGGCGAGCTGCAGCCAGGCCTGGGTGATCCGCGAGCTCGACAGGGGCGCGACGGCCGTCGCGGTGCGCTCGAGCACCCAGGCGTGGCCGGGGATCGCCTGCATCTTGCTGAACACGAGAGCCGTGAGGTCGGCGACGTCGACGGGCTCGACGAGCACGGCGGTCTCGACGCGCGCGAGCGCATCGATGTCGTTGACGAGCTCGGCCATCCGGTCGAGCTCGTCGATCGCGAGGTCGCGCACCGACCGCACATCGGCGGGAGCGGTCGGGTCGAGCAGCTCGAGGTGGCCCCGCACGATCGTGATGGGGGTCTTGAGCTCGTGCCGCACGTCGTCGAGCAGCTGCCGCTGACTGGTGAGGGCCTCGTCGATGCGGTCGAGCATGGCGTTGACGGTCTCGGTGAGCGTCGACACGTCATCGCGCCCGGTGACGGGGATGCGCTCGCCGAGGTCCTCGGCCGTGATGCGCGAGGCCGTCTCGGCGAGCGTGCGCAGGGGCGAGAGCAGCCGGCCGGCGACGAACCACCCGATGACGCCCACGGCGGCGAGGGAGGCGAGCGCGAGCCAGGCGTAGGTGAGGAAGGCGCCGCTGACCTCGTCGACGGCTCGCTGCGCGTCGAGGGCCGCGACGAAGACGCCGACCTGCGGATCGTCGGCGATCGTGACGGGAACGGCGACGTACCGCAGCGTGCCGACGGTCGTCGTCGCCGTGCCCAGCGTCACCTCGCCGCTCGAAGCCTCCCGCCACGCCCGCTCGATGAACGCCGGGTCGTCCTCGAGGTCGAAGGCGGTGTCGACGCCGGGAACGAGGCGCACCTCGCCGTCGACGATCGCGACGCTGCTCTCGTGCCGCCCCGGCACGATGCGCGAGAGGACCGCGGTGAGCGCCTCCTCGACCGTGGCGGGCGCGGTCGATTCGTCGGGGGTGGTGCCGGCGTCCGTCCCGTCGGCGTCGGTCGCCTCGGCGTCCGGCTCCTCGCTCGACGCCGGCGCGCTCGTGCCGGTGACGATCGACCGCGCGGCTTCGACGGTGATGAGCAGCTCGGCGTCGAGGCCCGCGATGGTGAGGTCGCGCTGCACGAAGTACGCCGTCACACCCGAGACGGTCATCCCGAATGCGGTGACGACGAGGATGACGGCGAGGATGCGCGACCGCACGGAGATGCGGGGGAGCCCGGGACGCGCCATTGCTCCATTATCGGCGCCGGATGCCCGCCCGCTGTCCGCATGAGAGCACTCTCATCGGCGCGCGCCGAGGTCGCGGGCGACCGCTCGCAGGTCGACGACCTCGTCGGGCTCGAGCGTGAGGGATCCCTCGTGCGCACGCAGCACGCCGCTGACGAGCACGAAGCGCGCCGCGAGGGCCGCGCGCAGGCCCTGCGGTGCCCGCGCCGCGAGCCGCACCGGCAGTACGGCGCTGCCGTCGTCGAGCAGCGCGTCGCCGCCCAGGTGGCGGTCGGCCGGGCGCCGCTCGCCGCCGATGACGACGCGCTGCCCGGCGTGCCGCGGGCCGAGGGTGTCGATGGCGGTTGCCTCGGCGGCGGCAAGCACGGCGGCGTAGGGCGCGAGCGCGTCGCGGGCGCGCGGCGCCGGGGGCTCGAGCGGCACGGGGATGTCGCGAGCATCGTCGAAGAGGCGCGGGTGGTCGGGCCCGGCCCGTCGCGAGTTCCACCGACCCATGGGCGCGAGTCTATCGAACATGTGTTCGACGGCGCGGGCGATGCGCGGCGATGCGCGGGCGATGCCGGTCGGCGCGATCAGGCGTCGTCGGCGCGCAGCACGCCGAGCTCGACGAGCTGCTCGGCGAGCCCGGCGCCATCGGGGGCCCAGACCCACGGCGCGCCGGCGGGGCGGTTCTCGTCGAGGTGGCTGCGACCGCCGGCGAGCACGGCTTCAGAAGTGGAGAGCTGGCGGATGGCCACCGCGGCGACCCGGTCGGGGTGCTCGGCCGCGAAGGTGCGGTAGAGCTCCTCGTCGTGCTGCCCGTCATCGCCGATGAGCACCCACTTGATGTCGGGGAACTCGCGGGCGAGCCGCTCGAGGCTGTCGCGCTTGTGCTGGCGGCCGCTGCGGAAAAGGCGGTCGTGGGTGGGGCCCCAGTCGGTGAGCAGCAGCGTGCCGGCGGGGTAGAGGTGCCGCCGCAGGAAGCGGTCGAGGGTCGGTGCGACGTTCCAGGCGCCGGTCGAGAGGTAGATCACCGGCGCGCCGCGATGCTGCCGCGCGAGGCGCTCGAGCAGCACCGCCATGCCCGGCACGGGCCGACGCGCGTGCACGTCGAGCACGAAGGTGTTCCAGGCGGCGAGGAAGGGCCGGGGCAGCGCCGTGACCATGACCGTGTCGTCGATGTCGCTGATGATGCCGAGGCGGGCATCCGGGTCGACGACGAAGATGCGGGCGGTGACGGGCTCCGACTGCTCCACCTGCAGCGTGATGTCGCGGATGCCCGGCTCGAGGTCGATGACGAGGTCGACGTCGACGACCCCGCCCCGGTCGGCCTGAACCGTGAGCTCGCGATCGCCGACGCGCACGGTGACGACCGCGTCGGCCACGGGGATGCTCGTGAAGCTGCGCCAGCCGCGGATCGTGCTCGGCGACCGGCGCCGGGAGTCGGGTGCCGCGAGCAGCACGCGGCCGAGCACGCGGATGAAGCCGCGCCCGCCGTACCCGCTGTACGGGATGACCACGGGCGCGAGGCCGCGTCGTCGTGCCCGCCGCTCGCGCCACCGGTGCAGGCGGTCCTCCGTCGCGACCGCGCGACGGGCCCAGGGCGCGCGGGGAGGGTCTGACCCGATGCTGTCGTCCTGCGCCACAGCCCCAGTGTGTCAGACCGCCGCGCGCCCGGGTCGGCGGGAGGGATTCGACGAGCGCGCGCAACGGCCGCGACCGGTGCACAGAACGGTATACCCGGCGCGGGTATTCGAATACCGACCATTCGCCTCCGAAAAAGTTGCGCGCCAACGCGGACATATCTCACGTCGAGGAGTACGCTTGCGCCTCGTCGAAAGGTTCACCATGAACGTCACCGAGTCGGCAACTGCTCTTCTGAGCGGTGCCCCCATCCGCAACGAGCCGGTGCAGGCGCGCAGCACGGCGCGACTCGCCACGCTGCTCGACTCCGCGGCCGCCATGATCGACGAGATCGGGTACGAGCGCCTCACGACCGCGATGGTCGCCGAGCGGGCGGGCGCGTCCATCGGCACGGTCTACCGCTACTTCCCCGACCGCATCGCCGTGCTGCAGGCGCTCGGCGCCCGCAACACCGAGCGGCTGCTCTCCGGCATCGCCGGCGAGCTCGTCGCCGGCCGCCACGCGTCGGCGGCCGACGCCGTCGTGGCGGTGCTCGAGGTGACGATCGGCCTGTTCCGCTCCGAGCCGGGTTACCGCTCGGTGCGGGTCGGCGACGTGCTCGACATCCTGCCCCCGCAGGCGCCCACCACGGCCCACGCCGCGGTCGCCGATGTCATCGCCGACGCCCTGGTCGCCGGATACGGGGTCGCCGACAGCGCCGATGCCCGCCGCGCTGTGGGAACCGCGGTCGAGGTGATCGACGCCCTCGTCGCCCGCGCGTTCGCCCGCGACGCCAAGGGTGACGCCGCGCTGCTCGACGAGGCGCGACGCGCGGTGCGCGCGGTGCTCGCCGGCCGCCTCTGATCCGTTCGCGGAGCCGACCCGCGGCGGTGCGCTGAGCGGAACCGGGCGGACGTCGTCCTCGACGTCTGGACAACTGCCCAGAATTCGAGCGATCCGGGGAACACCCGGCTCCGAATGCTGTTTGACTGGGAGCGCGCTGAGCGCGCGATCAGCCTCGACAGCGACCGGAAGAGGGCCCCGTGATCGAGTTCCGCTCCATCTCCAAGCGTTTCGACGACGGCACCCTCGCGGTCGACGACTTCAGCCTGGTCATCCCGAGCCGCCGCATCACGGTGCTGGTCGGGTCGAGCGGGTCGGGCAAGACCACGCTGCTGCGCATGATCAACCGCATGGTCGATGCGACGACCGGCGCGCTCGAGATCGACGGCGAGAACGTGTCGACGATCGAGCCCGTGCAGCTGCGCCGGCGCATCGGCTACGTCATGCAGAACTCCGGGCTGCTGCCGCACCGCCGGGTCATCGACAACATCGCGACGGTGCCGCGCCTCAACGGCGTGCCGAAGAAGCAGGCGCATGAGCGCGCTCTCGAGCTCATGGACACCGTCGGGCTCGACCGGGAGCTCGCCGAGCGCTACCCCGCGCAGCTCTCGGGCGGGCAGCAGCAGCGGGTGGGGGTCGCGCGCGGTCTTGCCGTCGACCCGAACATCCTGCTCATGGATGAGCCCTTCGGTGCGGTCGACCCGATCGTGCGCGCCGATCTGCAGCAGGAGCTGCTGCGCCTGCAGCGCGAGCTCGACAAGACCGTGGTGTTCGTCACGCACGACATCGACGAGGCGTTCCTGCTCGGCCACCAGGTCGTCATCCTCGAGAAGGGCGGCCGCATCGCCCAGAAGGGCACGCCCGCCGAGATCCTCGCCAACCCGGCCAGCGACTTCGTGGCGAGCTTCGTCGGGGCCGATCGCGGCAAGCGGGCTCTGAGCATCCAGACGATCGATGGCGCGCAGGTGCTGGTCGACGGCGATGGCAACCTCGCCGGTCGGCTCGTGGAGGCGGGCCCGGCGTGACCTGGGTTCTCAACAACCTCGGCCTGATCCTCGAGCTCACGCTCGAGCACATCCGGCTGAGCATCCTGCCCATCGTGCTGGGGTTCCTCATCGCGATCCCGCTCGGCTGGGTCGCCTACCGGTACCGCCTCACCCGCGGGCTGATCCTCACGCTCGTCGGGCTGCTGTACACGATCCCGTCGCTCGCCCTCTTCGTGATCCTGCCCCCGCTGCTCGGCATCGGCTTCCTCAGCGAGGCGAACGTCATCATCGCGCTGACCATCTACGCCGTCGCGATCATGGCGCGGTCGGTGGCGGATGCCCTGGCCAGCGTCGATCCCGATGTGCGCCAGGCGGCCACGGCGGTGGGGTACTCCAGCTGGGGCCGGTTCTGGGGTGTCGACTTCCCCCTCGCCGGTCCGGTGCTGCTCGCGGGTCTGCGGGTCGTGGCGGTGAGCACCGTGAGCCTGCTGACAGTCGGCATCGTGGTCGGCGTGCAGAGCCTCGGCTACCTGTTCACCAACGGGTACGAGCGGGGCATCCTCGCCTCGGTGCTCACCGGCGTCGTCATGACCGTGCTCGTGGCCCTGCTGTTCGATCGCGTGCTGGTCCTCCTCGGCCGCCTGCTGATGCCGTGGACGCGCACGCGCACGGCTCCCCTCGCGAAGGGGGCCGCCGCGTGAACCTCTTCCTCGACGCCTTCGCCTGGCTCGCCGACCCGGCCAACTGGGTCGGCAGCGGGTCGATCCCGCAGCGCCTCGCCGAGCACCTGCGCTACACGGGCCTCGCCGTGCTCGTCGCGTCGCTCATCGCCGTGCCGCTCGGCTGGTGGATCGGCCACACGGGCCGGGGGCGCGAGCTCGTCGTCGGACTGACCGGTGCCGCGCGGGCGCTGCCGTCGTTCGGTCTGCTGTTCCTGTTCGTGATGGTCGCGGGCGTGCTGCAGCGCGAGCCCGCATCCGTCGTCGTGCTCATGCTGCTGGCCGTGCCGCCGATCCTGGCCGGGGCCTATGCGGGCTTCGAGGTGATCGACCGCCGCATCATCGACGCCGCCCGGGCCATGGGCATGACCGAGTGGCAGATCCTGTGGAAGGTCGAGGTGCCCCTCGGGCTGCCGCTGCTGTTCGGCGGCCTGCGCAGCGGCGTGCTGCAGGTCGTCGCCACCGCCGTGCTCATCTCGTACATCGGGCTCGGCGGCCTCGGCTACGACATCGTGCAAGGCATCGAGCTGCGGCGCTTCGACCAGATGCTCGGCTCGGCGATCCTCATCATCGCCCTCGCCCTCCTGCTCGATGCGGCCTTCGCGCTGCTCGAGCGCTGGGCCGTTCCGCGCGGCGTCCGCGCCGGGCGCCTCCCTGAACCTCGCACAGCGCCAACCGGGCGCCGCGCGACGGCGGAATCCCCCGCCACCACCGAAAGAGAAGAGAAGAACTGATGTTCACAGCAAGGAACAAGGGCCGGCTCGCCGTGACGGCAGCCGTGGTCGGGGCATCATTGGCCCTGGCAGGGTGTGCATCGGGCGACCCGCTGGCGCCCGAGCCGGATACGGATGCCCCCGCCGAGACCATCGTCATCGGCTCGCAGGCGTACTACTCGAACGAGATCATCGCCGAGCTCTACGCGCAGGCGCTCGAGGCCGAGGGCTTCGAGGTCGAGCGCAACTTCCAGATCGGGCAGCGCGACGCCTACATCCCCGCGCTCGAGGCCGGCGAGGTCGACCTCTTCCCCGAGTACACGGGCAACCTCCTGCAGTTCTGGAGCCCCGACACCACCGCGACGCAGGCCGACGAGGTCTACGCCGAGCTGCTCACCGTCGTGCCCGAGGGCCTGCAGGTGCTCGACCAGTCGCCCGCGACCGATCAGGACAGCTACAACGTCACGGCCGAGTTCGCCGAGGCCAACGGCCTCGAGTCGATCGCTGATCTCGCGGGTGTCGAGGGCCTCATCCTCGGCGGCGCCCCCGAGCTCGAGGAGCGCCCCTACGGTCCGACCGGCCTGCTCGAGGTCTACGGCGTGACGGTCGCCTTCGAGGCGACCGGTGACACGACGGTCGACGCGCTGCTCGTCGGCCTCGCCAACGTCGCCAACGTCTACAGCGCCGACCCGCGCATCGGTCAGAACGGCCTCGTCACGCTCGCCGACCCCGAGGGCCTCTTCCTCGCGTCGAACGTCGTGCCGATCGCCGCGGCCGACCTGCCGCAGGGCGCGGTCGACATCATCAACGCCGTGAGCGCCGCGCTCACGCCCGAGGGCCTGGTCGCGCTCAACGTGCAGAGCACGGTCGACCAGCTCAGCTCGGCCGAGATCGCCACGCAGTGGCTGACCGAGAACGGATTCCTCGGCTAGTCGTCGTCTGACGAGCTCTGCGGGGCGGGTGCCGAGGGGTGCCCGCCCCGCTTCTCTGCGGGCGGCAGCACGACGGCGTCGCCGTCGTCGTACCGGCCGACGTAGCGATCGAGCAGCTTCTTCACGGCGAAGACCAGCAGCCAGAATCCGATGATGACGCCGACGAAGATGAGGGCCGCGAAGTCGAGTTGCCCCGCGATGCTGCGGTAGCCCTCCGCGGCGGCCGACCCGACGCTCACGTAGGCGAAGGCCCAGATGATGCACGCCGGCGTGAGCCACAGCATGAAGGTGCGGTAGCGCAGGGCGCTCATGCCCACCACGAGCGGCGTCAGCGAGTGCAGCACGGGCACGAACCGCGAGATGAACACCGCGATGCCGCCGCGGTGGGCCAGGAAGCTCTCGGCGCGCCGCCAGTTCTTCTCGCCGATCCGCTGGCCCAACCGGGATGCCCGCAGGCGCGGCCCGAAGAACCGACCGATCGCGAACCCGAGCGAGGCGCCCGCGAGCGCCCCCACAATCACCGTGATGACGAGGGCCCAGTACTCGGCGGGGGAGTCGACCGCCGTGCTCGCGACGAGCACGACGGTGTCGCCGGGCACGACGAGCCCGAGCAGGATCGTCGTCTCGAGCATGATGAACAGCCCGGCCAGAGCGGTGCGCAGCACGGGGTCGACGCTCTCGATCAGCGCGAGCACCGCATCCAGCACCTCGTTCACGAGTGGAGCCTAGCGGCGCGCCCTTCGGGCAGCGCTGGGCGGCACCCCGGACGCACCTGAGGATTCGGGACCTTCGGCCCGTGTGCGGCCCGGTGGCGCGTTCCTAGGCTCGAGAGCGGCAGCGTCGCCGTGTTCCCATCCCCCCTCCCCGCAAAGAAGGTGACCCGCTCGTGGTCGAATGGCTCGATCCCCTCATCCTCGCTCGCTGGCAGTTCGGTCTGACCACGCTGTACCACTTCCTCTTCGTGCCGCTGACGATCGGCATGGTGATCCTCGTCGCCATGTTCCAGACGGCGTGGGTGCGCACGGCGAAGCTCAAGTACCTGCACCTCACGCGGCTGTTCGGCAAGATCTTCCTCATCAACTTCGCGATGGGCGTGGTGACGGGCATCGTGCAGGAGTTCCAGTTCGGCATGAACTGGAGCGACTACTCGCGCTTCGTGGGTGACGTCTTCGGCGCTCCGCTCGCGATGGAGGGGCTGCTCGCGTTCTTCCTCGAGGCGAGCATGATCGGCCTCTGGATCTTCGGCTGGGACAAGCTGCCGGCCAAGCTGCACCTGGCCGTGATCTGGCTGCTCGCGCTCTCGACCACGCTCTCGGCCTACTTCATCCTCGCGGCGAACGCGTTCATGCAGAACCCGGTCGGCTTCGAGATCAACGAGGAGCTCGGGCGCGCTGAGCTGACCGACATCGGCGCGGTGCTCACCAACCCGGTCGCGCTCACGCAGTTCCCGCACACGATCTTCGCCTCGATCATGTTCGCCGCCGTCGTCATCGTCGCGGTCGCGGCGTACCACCTGTCGAAGGGGCAGTACCTCGACGAGATGCGCACCGCGCTGCGGTTCGGCCTCATCGTGAACGTCATCGCCTTCGTCGGCGTCGCGCTGTCGGGCGACCAGCTGAGCCTCGTCATGGTCGAGACCCAGCCCATGAAGATGGCGGCAGCAGAGGCGCTGTACCAGACCACGGCGGGCGCCTCGTTCTCGATCTTCACCTGGGGAACCCCCGACGGCTCGAGCGAGCTGTTCTCGATCCGCGTTCCGTACCTGCTGTCGATCCTCTCGACGCATGACCCGATGGGCACCGTCGAGGGCATCAACGACCTGCAGGCGCAGTACCAGACCGAGTTCGGCCCTGGCGACTACACGCCCATCATCTGGATCACCTACTGGAGCTTCCGCTGGATGATCGGCCTCGGCGCCCTCTCGGCCCTCGTGTCGCTCGTCGGCCTGTGGCTGACCCGCGGCGGACGCACGCCGAGCGGCTGGGCCTGGAAGGTCGCGATCTGGGCGGCTCCGCTGCCGCTGCTCGCGAGCCTCGTCGGCTGGACCTTCACCGAGATGGGCCGTCAGCCCTGGATCGTGTTCGGGCTCATGCGCACCGAGGATGGCGTCTCGCCCGGCGTGACCGGCCTCGAGGTGCTCATCTCGCTCATCGCCTTCACCCTCATCTACGGCGTGCTCGCCGTCGTCGAGTTCAGGCTCATCGTCCGCGCGGCCGTCGACGGCCCGAAGGAGTGGGCGAAGTACGACGCCGACCAGCACGACGACGAGGCCGGCACCGGCTCCGTCGACCCCGCCAAGCTCGCGACTGTCTACTAGCAGCGCCCCTCACGGAATCGAAGGACACCCCTCATGGATCTCGCTCTCCTCTGGTTCGGCATCGTCGGATTCTTCTTCATCGGCTACTTCGTGCTCGACGGCTTCGACTTCGGCGTCGGCATGGCCCTGCCCTTCCTCGCCAAGGACGACACCGACAAGCGCGTCATGATCAACACCATCGGCCCGGTCTGGGACCTCAACGAGACCTGGCTGATCGTGGCGGGAGCATCCCTCTTCGCCGCGTTCCCCTACTGGTACGCGACCCTCTTCGACGGGTTCTACCTGGCCCTGCTGCTCATCCTTCTGGCGCTCATCGCGCGCGGCGTCTCGTTCGAGTACCGCCGCCTCGGCCGCTCGGAGCAGTGGAAGGCCTGGTTCGATGGGATGATCATCATCGGCTCGGCCGTGCCCGCGCTGCTCTGGGGCGTCGCCTTCGCGAACATCATCCAGGGCGTCGCGATCGACGAGACCGGCACCTACGTCGGAACGCTCTTCGACCTGCTCAACCCCTACGGTCTGCTCGGCGGTCTCACCACGCTGCTGCTGTTCTTCACCCACGGAGTGCAGTTCGTGGCGCTCAAGACCGACGGCGAGCTGAAGGAGCGTGCGCACGCCCTCTCGGTGCGCGCCGGTCTCGTCACGATCGTGGTGGCCGCGGCCTTCCTGGTCTGGACGGTCGTGCAGCACCTGGGTGCCGTCCACCTGGCGTTCATCGTCGGCTTCGCCGCGGCGGCGGCCGTCGCCCTCATCGGCTCGTGGGTCGCGAATCGCATCCGCCGCGAGGGCTGGGCCTTCGCCCTCACCGCCGCGACCGTCGTGTTCGCGGTGCTGACGATCCTCGCGGCGCTCTACCCGAACGTCATGCCGTCGACGATCGACCCGGCCTACAGCCTCACCATCGCGAACGCCTCGAGCTCGCAGTACACGCTCGAGGTCATGACCTGGGTCGCGGTCGTCATGCTGCCGCTCGTGCTGGCCTACCAGGCCTTCACGTACTGGGTGTTCCGCAAGCGGGTCACCCGCACCGCGATCCCCGTCGCCGCCCCTGCCGGAGCGGCGCACTGAGGCCGCTCGACCCCCGGCTGCTCCGCGCCGCGTCGGCCGCCCGCATCCTGCTGGCGGCCGGCGCGGTCGTCGCCGTCGGGCACACCCTGAGCATCATCGCGTTCTGCTGGTTCGCGGCGCAGACCATCGCCGCGGTCGTCGACGGCGTGCCGATCGAGCGGCTGGGAGGCCTCGTGATCGCGACGGCCCTGAGCATCCTGGCCCGCGCGATCACCCAGGCGCTGCTGGATGCCCTCGCCGTGCGCGGCGCCGCCCGGGTCAAGAGCCAGCTGCGCGAGCGGGCGGTGGCGGCCCTCGACGCCGGCGGCTCCGAGCTGCTCGCCCGCTCCTCCTCGGCGAGGGTCGCGACGCTGCTCGGCCAGGGGCTCGACGCCCTCGACGGATACATCGGCCGCTACCTGCCGCAGCTGATCCTGACCGCAGTCGCCACGCCGCTCATCGTCGGCGTGCTGCTGCTGGCCGACGCCGCGACGGGCATCACGGTCATCCTGACCCTGCCGATCATCCCCGTGTTCATGGTGCTCATCGGGCTCAGCACGCGCGCGGTGCAGAAGAAGCAGTGGCAGCAGCTCGGGGCCCTCGCGCAGGGCTTCCTCGAGGTCGTGCAGGGACTGTCGACGCTCATGATCTTCGGGCGGCAGCACCGGCAGGCCGACCGCATCGCGGCGGTCACCGATGAGTACCGCCGGCGCACCATGGCGGTGCTGCGGCTGTCGTTCCTCAGCGGCTTCGCCCTCGAGCTCGCCGCGAGCCTCTCGGTGGCGCTCGTCGCCGTGTCGGTGGGCATCCGCCTCATCGAGGGCGAGCTGCTGCTCGGCCTCGGCCTGTTCGTGCTGATCCTCGTGCCCGAGGCCTATCTGCCGCTGCGCCAGGTCGGAGCCCAGTTCCACGCCGCGAGCGAGGGGCTCACGGCGGCGGAGGAGGTGCTCGAGCTGCTCGAGGGTGCGCCCGCATCCGAAGCCGCCGCATCTCTGCAGCCGGCAGCGCCGATCGGTCCCTCGTTGCCGGTGTCGGCAGAGACGATCGCAATGAGCGACCGATCGACGCCCGTGAGTGCATCGGATGCGGACGACGCGGTGCCGGCCCTCACGTTGCGCGACCTCACGGTGCGGCGCGGCGACCGCGTCGTCGTCGATCGGCTCTCGGGCTCGTGGATGCCCGGCACGGTGCTCGCCGTGACTGGCCCGAGCGGCGCCGGCAAGACCTCGCTGCTCGGCGCCGTGCTCGGCCTCGTCGCGCACGAGGGCGCGGTGCTGCTCGACGGAGCGGCCGTGCCGCCCGCTGAGCGCCTCGACCGCATCGCGTGGGCCGGGCAGCGCCCCGACCTGACGGGCGGCCCGCTCGACGAGGTGGTGGCCCTGGGCGCGCCGACCCTCGATCACGATCAGGTCGGTCGTTCGCTGCGGTGGGCGGGCCTCGACGACGTTCCGCGCCGCACCGTGCTCGGCCCGGCCGGCGACGGGCTCTCGGGCGGACAGGCGCAGCGCGCGGCGCTGGCCCGCGCGCACTACCGCGCCCAGCAGCGTGACTGCCGCATCGTGCTGCTCGATGAGCCGACCTCCGCGCTCGACGCCGAGACCGAGCGCGGTGTCATCGCCGGGTTCCGGGCGCTCGCCGCGGAGGGTCGCCTGGTCGTCGTCGTCACGCACCGGCGCGCGGTCATGGCGGCGGCTGATGCCCTGCTGCGGCTCGAGCCCGAGACGCGCGACGCGCCGGCATCGGCGGCGCCCGCCGTCGCGGAGGCCCGACGATGACCGGCGATCGCCGCGCCGTGCTGCGCGCCTCCGTTCCGCCGCTGCGGGCCTTCCTGCCCGCCCTCGCGCTCGGCGTGCTCGCGAGCGGCTCGGCCGTCGCGCTGCTCGCGACGAGCGCCTGGCTCATCGCCCGCTCGGCCGAGCAGCCGCCGATCCTGTTCCTCGGCTTCGCGATCGTCGGGGTGCGCGCGTTCGCGCTCGGCCGCGCGGTCTTCCGCTACCTCGAGCGCCTCGTGGGGCACGACGGAGCCTTCCGCGCGCTCGCCGGCCTGCGGGTGAGCGTGTTCCGCCGCCTGCTGCCGGTGGCGCCCGATGGGCTGCAGGGCACGCGACGCGGTGATCTGCTGACGGCGCTCGTGCGCGACGTCGATGCGCTGCAAGACCTGCCGCTGCGCGTGCTGCAGCCGCTCGTCACGGCGCTGACGGTCGCGGGCCTCGCCGTCGTCGGGGTCGCGTGGGTCGCGCCCGCGGCGGGCCTCGCCCTCGCGGTCGGCATCGTGCTCACCGCTGCGTCGGCCGCCCTCGTGCTGCGCCTCGTGAGCCGTCGCGCCGACGAGCGCATCGCCCCGCTGCGGGCGGCGCTCACGGATGCGGTGCTCGAGTACGTCGCGCGCTGGGAGACCCTGCGCGCGTTCGGGGCCGACGCCGCCCACCGGGCCCGGGTCATCGACCTCGACGGCCAGCTACGCCGGGCGGAGACCCGCCAGGCCGCGGCCGCCGGCAGCGTCGCCGCCCTCTTCACCCTCGGGGCCGGGCTCACCCTGCTGGCCACCCTGCTCGTCACGCAGCCCTCGCTCGCCCAGGGCGCCATCACGGGCCCGCAGCTGGTCATGCTCGTGCTGGTGCCGCTCGCCGTGCTCGAGGTCGTCGCGGCCCTGCCCGGCGCGCTCTCGGCGTGGTGGCGGGTGCGGGCGAGCGCCGAGCGCATCACCGCGGTCGTCCCGGCCGCGGTGCCCGCCGAGCTGCCGGTGCCGCCCGCGCGGCCGGCGGCGGCGCCGAGCGGGGCCCCGGTCATCCGGCTGCGCGGTCTGTCGGCTCGCTGGCCGGGCGAGGCGGCGGCGGCGCTCCGCGACCTCGATCTCGAGCTGGCCCCGGGCGACCGGATCGTCGTCGAGGGGTCGAGCGGGGCGGGCAAGACGACGCTCGCGCACGTGCTCGTGCGGTTTCTCGATCACGAGGGCTCGTACACCCTCGGGGGCGTCGACGTGCGCACCCTCGACCCGGACGAGGTGCGGCGGCACGTCGTGCTGTGCGAGCAGAGTCCGCACCTGTTCGATGAGAGCATCCGGCAGAACCTGCTGTTCGCCCACGACGCGGCGACCGACGACGAGCTGCTCGGCGTGCTCGAGCGCGTCGGGCTGGGCGACTGGTGCCGGGCCCGCGGGGGGCTCGACGCCCCGGTCGGCGAGCGCGGCCGCCTGGTGAGCGGCGGCGAGGCGCAGCGCATCGCCGTCGCCCGCGCCCTGCTCGCCGACGCCCCGGTGCTGATCCTCGACGAGCCGACCGCGAACGTCGACCCCGACCGGGCCGAGAGCCTGTTGGCCGAGCTGCTCGGCGCTGCCGCCGGGCCCGAGCGCGCCGTGCTCGTGATCTCGCACACCCCGGTGGCCGACGCGCTCGTCACCGGGCGGCACCGACTCGCCGCCGCCCGCTAGGCTGGTCGCGCCACCGCATCCGACGTTTCGATTCCTCGAGGAAGAGGCTCACGCTCATGGTGCGCACCACCGGCCCTGCTCCCACGTTCACGACGAGCGACGACGGGGTTCCTGTCTACCGACCGGGTCTCGATGAAGATCCGGATGCTCCCCGCGAGATGCGCCTCGAGCGCGACTCGCTCGGCGAGATGCCGATCCCGGCCGACGCGTACTGGGGCATCCACACGGCCCGTGCGCTCGAGAACTTCCCGATCACGCGCCGCGCCCTCTCGAACCACCCGAACCTCGTCATCGCGCTCGCGATGGTCAAGCAGGCCGCCGCGCGCGCCAACAAGGAGATCGGGGTGATCCGCCCGCAGCGGGCCGACCTCATCGACCAGGTGTGTCAAGAGATCATCGACGGCGAGCTGCACGACCAGTTCGTGCTCGGGGTGCTGCAGGGCGGCGCCGGCACGAGCACCAACATGTGCGCGAACGAGATCATCGCCAACCGCTGCCTCGAGCTCATGGGCCACCCGAAGGGCGACTACGCCAACTTCCACCCGATCGACCACGTGAACCGCAGCCAGTCGACGAACGACGTCTACCCGACCGCGATCAAGCTCGCGATGGTGTTCAGCCTGAAGAGCCTGCTCGACGAGCACCGGCTGCTCATCGACTCGTTCACGGCCAAGGGGCAGGAGTTCTCGCAGATCCTCAAGGTCGGCCGCACCCAGATGCAGGATGCCGTGCCGATGACGCTCGGGCAGGAGTTCCGCGGCTTCGCCACGACGCTGGGGGAGGACCAGGAGCGCCTGAGCGAGATCATCCCGTGGCTCAACGAGATCAACATGGGCGCGACGGCGATCGGCACGGGCATCACCGCCGACCCCCGCTACGCCGAGGCGGTGCGCCGCCACCTCAGCGAGATCTCGGGCTACCCCATGGTCACATCGCCCGACCTCATCGAGGCGACGAGCGACACGGGCATCTTCATGACGGTCTCGGGCACGCTCAAGCGCGCCGCCGTCAAGCTGTCGAAGATCTGCAACGACCTGCGGCTGCTGTCGAGCGGCCCGCAGGCGGGCCTCGGCGAGATCAACCTCCCCGCGCGCCAGGCGGGCAGCTCGATCATGCCGGGCAAGGTGAACCCGGTCATCCCGGAGGTCGTCAACCAGGTCGCCTTCTCGATCATCGGCGCCGACGCAACCGTGACGGCGGCGGTCGAGGGCGGCCAGCTACAGCTCAACGCCTTCGAGCCCGTCATCGCGCCGAGCATTATGCAGTCGCTGGCCTGGATGACGAACGCGTGCCGCACGCTGCGTCTCAACTGCGTCGACGGCATCACGGCGAACGTCGAACGGCTCAACGAGATGGTCGAGGCGAGCGTCGGCGTCGTCACGGCGCTCACGCCGTACATCGGCTACCAGGAGTCGGCCGCGCTCGCCTACGAGGCGCTCGCGTCGAAGGTGCCGATCCGCCAGCTGGTCATCGAGCGTGGGCTCATGACCGAGGAGCAGATCGCCAAGGTGCTGTCGCCCGAGCGGTTGAGCGGGGTGGTGCCGGCGACGGGGGCGATCCCGCTGCCGATGGTCGCGCCCGAGAACTAGCGCGCCGCCGACGAGCGCGCCCCGGCGGGCGGCGCCGCCCGCCAGAGGTGCAGCGTCGCGTACGACCGCCAGGGCGCCCAGCGCTCGCCGAGCGCGGCCGCCTCGCGCGGCGAGCGGGCGGCTCCGAGGGCGTCGAGCGTGCGCAGCAGCACGAGGTCGCTCGCGAGCAGCACGTCGGGCGACCCCAGCACGCGCAGGGCGACGTAGTCGGCGGTCCACGGGCCGATGCCGGGCATCCGCACCAGTCGCTCGCGCAGGTCGGCGGCGCGCAGGCCGACGTCGAGCACGAGCTCGCCCGACGCCAGCGCCTCGGCCGTGCCGATGACGGTGCGCACCCGGGATGCGGGCCCGCGCAGCACGCGCGCACCGTGCTCGGCGATCACCGCGGGCGAGGGGAACGGCAGCAGGGCGTCCTCGTCCGCTCCACCGACGGGGGTGCGGCCGTCGAGGCCGGCCAGGTCGGCCGCGAGCCGACCGAGCACGGTGCGGGCGGCTGAGAGCGAGATCTGCTGGCCGACGATCGTGCGCAGCAGCGTCTCGGCCGGGTCGACGGCGCCGGGGATGCGGATGCCGGGCACCGCCGCCACGAGCGGGGCGAGCAGGGCATCGTCGGCGAGCGCGCCGTCGATGGCGACCGCGTCGGCGTCGAGGTCGAACCACCGTCGCACGCGCGCGGTGAGCGGAGACAGGTCGGAGAGCGTCGCGAGCTGCGCCGAGACCCGCACCCCGGGCCGCTCGTCATCCAGCTCGACGCGCACCCGTGCGGGGCCGCCCGGCAGCGGCACCCAGCGCTCGACCCCGCGCAGCCGCCCGTCGTCGCCGGTGAGCATGCGCTCGACGCCGGGCACGGCGTGATCGGCGATGTACTGCAGCACGCCGGCGCCGTCGAACGGCGGGCGCGCGGCGAGCCGCAGCGAGAGCCGGGTGGCATCGTGCCCACCCGCCGCCCGCTCGGCGGCGCTCGCCGCGTCGCGCCCCCGGCGGGCCCGGTCGCGCAGCTCGATCGGGCTCGACCGGTAGACCGTGCGCACGGTCTCGTTGAATTGCCGGATGCTCGCGAAGCCCGCCGCGAACGCGATCTGCCCGGCTGGCAGGTCGGTGGCGGCGAGCAGGGTGCGGGCGGACTCGGCGCGATGCGCCCGGGCGAGAGCGAGCGGGCCGGCTCCGAGCTCGTCGCTCAGCACCCGTGTGAGATGGCGCGAGCTGTACCCGAGCCGGCGCGCGAGACCGGGAACCCCCTCGCGCTCGACGACGCCATCGGTGATCAGCCGCATGGCGCGGGCGGCCAGATCGTCGCGGAGGTTCCAGTCGGGATTGCCGGGCACGGCGTCGGGCTGGCAGCGCTTGCACGCGCGCAGACCGGCCTCGTGCGCGGCGGCCGCCGTCGGGTAGAACCGCACGTTGCCGGGCTTGGGGGTGGCGGCGGGGCAGGAGGGCCGGCAGTAGATGCCGGTGCTGTGCACGCCAGCGATGAACTGCCCGTCGAAGCGCGCGTCGCGCGCGGCGAGCGCCCGGTAGCAGCGGTCGTGGTCGAGAGCGGGCACCCCTCCAGCGTCGCAGGCGCGGGATGCTCGCACCAGCGGTTTTCGGCCATCGCCGTGCCCCTGCCGCTGAGCGGGCCGCGCGGCTACAGTTTCCCCATGACCGCCCCCGACGCGTCCTCGAGCCCCCGCAGCACTCCCGACTACAGCGCCACGGCCGGCGGGCTCGCGGCGGCCCCGGCCCCCGCCGCAGCGCCCGAGGCGGTGCGCGTCGAGACCACGCAGGTCGTGCAGCCCGGCCTCGCCGCCGTGCCCCGCCGCTCGAACGCCGGCCTGGTCATCGCGGCGGTGATCGGTTTCATCGTGCTGGCGCTCGTGATGCTCTTCGTACTGGCCTACCTCTTCGTGGGGCTCGGGCCGGCCGGGGTCATCATCGGGGCGCT
This sequence comes from Microbacteriaceae bacterium, assembly GCA_027490915.1. Lineage (GTDB taxonomy): Bacteria > Actinomycetota > Actinomycetes > Actinomycetales > Microbacteriaceae > Microcella. The sequence continues at coordinate 14,883 of JAIXXG010000017.1, read as the reverse complement.
GATGGCGCTCGTGCCGCTGGGCATCGTGTTCTGGGGCATCCGCTGGATCGATCGATGGGAGCCCGAACCGCGCGGAGCCCTCGTGTTCGCGTTCCTGTGGGGTGCCGGCGTCAGCGTGCTGATCGCGCTCGTCGTCGACGCCGAGATCCAGAACGTCATCGCGGCCGCGGGGCTCGGCGACTTCGGCACCGAGTTCTTCGGGGCGGCCATCCAGGCACCGATCGTCGAGGAGCTCGGCAAGGGGCTCGGCGTGCTGCTGCTGTTCTTCGCCGTGCGACGGCACTTCGACGGCCCCGTCGACGGCATCGTCTACAGCGCCTGGGTCGCGGGCGGGTTCGCGTTCACCGAGAACATCCTCTACTTCGGCAACGAGCTCGTCTCGGGAGGGGCCCCCGTCGAGGTCTTCTTCATCCGCGGCATCATGTCGCCGTTCGCGCACGTGATGTTCACCGCGTTCATCGGGGCCGCCATCGGCTACGCGGCCCAGCGGCCCGGCTGGTTCCGCGGTGTCGTGGCGTTCGCGATCGGCAGCATCCCGGCGATCCTGCTGCACGCGTTCTGGAACGGCGCGCTCTTCTTCGTGAACGACTTCTACGGGTACTACCTGCTCGTGCAGGTGCCGATGTTCGTCGTGGCGGTGTGGCTCGTCAGCCTGCTGCGCAAGCAGGAGCGCCGCGTGACCTTCGAGCGGCTCTCGGAGTACGCCGCTGTCGGCTGGCTGCACCCCGACGAGGTGGCGATGCTCTCGAGCCCGACGGGTCGCCGCACCGCGATGGCCTGGGCGCGCACGCACGGGCTGCGGCCGCAGATGAAGGCCTTCATCCACGACGCGACGCGGCTCGCCTACGCGCGTCAGCGCATCGTCGGCGACCGCGACATGATCGGTGCGCAGGCCGACGAGGCCGAGCTGCTCGCGCGCGTGGCCGCGTCGCGTCACGCGCTGCGGGGCACGCCCGCCTGACCGTCGCGGGCGCTGCGCCTCACTCGCCGAACGACGTGATGATGCTCAGCACCCAGGCGGCCACGAAGCCGACGACGAGCACGATGCCGAGCACCGAGACCCCTCGGCGCAGCCGCTGCCCCTGGGGCGCGACGATGTTGGGCGCGAACGCACCGACCCGCTCATCGACGTAGCGGTCGGTCTGCGACAGCGCTTTCGCGCCGACCGTGCTCACGATGCGCAGCAGCCGCTGATACGTCGCGGCGTCGGCGAGGGGGAAGGGGCGGGCGCTGTACACGAACATCCACTGGTCGACGATCTCGACGTCGTACGGCGATGCCTCATCGATGAGCAGGGCCATGAGATCGGGAGTGAAGACGTAGAGCGCGTCGCGCTCGTACTGCCGCGGGCAGTAGAGCGTGAAGTACCGGTCGAAGTCGCCCTCGAGCGAGAGGATCTGATCGCGCGAGAAGATCGTCGGCAGGTTGGTCGAGCCGAGCAGCCCGTTGTTGGCGCGGGAGTCGAGCACCATGTGCGGCAGCGCGCGGTCGAGGTGCAGCGCGAGGAAGCCCCACGAGTGGGTCGTGCGGTTCTTGCCGCTGCCCGTGACGTAGCGGTAGTTGCCGAAGTCGAGGTACCGCCCATCGCCGGTGCGCAGGTGGTCGCTCACCTGCCGGCTCGATCCGAGCCCGAAGATCGCGCCCGGGTAGGAGGGGCCGGGGCTGACCGACGCGTAGGTGAGTCCGTTGGCCTCGGCGAAGCGGGCCATGCGCAGACGCTTCTCCCAGTCGAACCGCCGAGCGCGCACCGACCGCACCACGAGCGCACCGCCGATCCCGAGGATCAGCACGGGGAACAGCAGGATCACGGCGTCGACCGGATCGAGAGCGCCGCTCGCGAGCGCCGCGAGCGCGAACGCCGCGGGAGTCAGCATCGATACCCCGATGACGAGGGCCATGACGACGCCGAGCACGACGCCGATGATGCGCTGCACCTGCTCGGAGCTCGCGTTCGGACGGGCGGCGAGGGTCGCGCGCTGGAACTCGGCGACCTCGGTGGAGGTGACCGGGGAGAAGAGCGGCGTGTAGTCGATCGTGCGGTCCACAGCGTCATGCTGGCATGCCGCGGGCGGCCGGGCCAGCGGCGCATCCGCCGTGACGGGCGCGGAGAACGACCCGGAGACAGGCTCGCCGCCCAGTGGCGGGGCGATGCCTCCTGCGCACCTGGGCGGCGAGCTGATCTGCCTCCAGTGTGCGCCGGGCCCCGGCTGGCCGTCAATCCCTTGCTAGCCTGACGACCATGCCACCCTGCACCGCGTGCGCGGCACCGCTGCGTGCCGGGGCGCGGTTCTGCACGCGGTGCGGTGCGCCGGTGGTCGCGGTGGATGCGGCACCCGAGCCGCTCGCCGCCCCGCTGGTCGCCGCCGAGGTGCCGGCGCCCGTCCTGCCCGCGCCCGAGGTGCCCGCCCGCGTTCCCGTCACCGGCCGCATCGCCGCTCCGCCCGCCCGCAGCCGCGCTGCCACGCTCGCGTTCGTCGCGGGGCTCGCCCCGCTCGCGATCTCGGTGCTCGGCAACCTCGTGGCTGCGCAGCTGGGCTCGGTGGCCGTCGAGCGGACCGACGCGGGGCAGGACGGCGCGTGGGCACCGGTGCTGCTCGCGCTCGCGCTCGTGTTCGTCCTCAATGCAGGCACTCTCACGATGTGCGCCATCCTGGGTGCCCGCGGCGTGCGCGAGACGGCCAACGGCATCACGCGCGGCCGGGGCCTCGCGATCGCCGGGCTGGCTGTCGGCGGCGCGAACCTCGTGCTGTGGGTAGGCGGGCTGCTCGTGAGCATCAGCGGGCTCAGCGCGGTGCTCGGCTGACCTCGGCTCCGCATCCCGACCGCTCGGTGACCTCAGCGTCACCACGGTCTCCTCCCAGCGATCTGCCAGCCTCAGCCGCATCCGCGGCGCGCCTCCGCGCGGAAGTAGTGAGTGAAGGCACTTCCGCCTGATCGACCCCGAGAGGGGATCTCCCTCGGGAGACCAACCAAGGAGGAACCATGCGCAACCGCATTCTCGCGGGGCTGGGCGTCGCCGCCCTCGCCGCCGCCGGCGTCGCCGCTCCGGCGAACGCTCTCAGCAGCACCACCGCCGACCTGTGGGTCGTGCACGCCTTCCCGGGCGCGACGGTCGACATCGTCATCACCGGCGCCGCGGACGTGACGCTGCAGGATGTCGCTCCGGAGGACGTCGCGCCGCTCGTCGATGTTCCCGCGGGCGACTACCAGGTCGAGATCTTCACCTCCGACGGCGTGACCTCGCTGCTCGGGCCGGTGGACGTCACGCTCGCCGCCAACACCTCGTACTCGGCGGTCGCGCACCCGAACGCCGACGGTGACCTCACCCTCTCGCCGTTCGTGAACGACGTGTCGGGCCTGGCCGCTGGTGAGACCCGCGTGACCGTGCGCCACACGGCCGAGGCTCCCGCGGTCAACGTGCTCGCGGGCGGCACCGCGCTCTTCACCGGCGTGACGTCGGGCCAGCAGGGTGCCGTCGAGGTTCCGGCCGGCACCTACAACATCCTGGTCGAGACCACGGATGGCGGCACGGACGCGATCGGACCGGTCGACCTGACCTTCGACGCCGGCACGGCGTACTTCATCCACGCGTTCGGCGCGGGTCTCGACCTGCCCTACGGCGTGGTCGCCTTCGAGATCACCGGCCTCGGTGCGGGCCCCGACGGCGTTCCCGCCGGCTCGGCCGGTCTCGCCGCCGAGGATGGCGTGAACGGTGCGCTCGTGGGCGGACTGGGGGCTCTGCTGCTGGCCCTCATCGCTGGCGCTGTCGTGATCGCCCGTCGGGCGACGGTCTCGGCCGGTCGCTGACCGCACGATGCGCCATCGTAGAAGCGGGGGGTCGGCGGCGATCATCGCCGGCCTCCTGCTCCTCGCCGGATGCTCGGCCGTGCCCGCGGAGAAGTCCGCGGGCACGCCGGGCATCGGTGTGACAGCACAGAAGGATGCGGTGCCGTTCGAGAGCGCGAGCATCTCGCTCGACGAGCTCGTGCCGACACCGGCTCCTCGCACCATCAGCATCGCCGGCATCGTGTCGGCGATGCCCGTCGAGGCCCACGGTCTCGACGAGCGCGGACAGATGTCTCTGCCGCGCAGCCCGTTCGTCGCCGGCTGGTACGAATACGCCTCGGCCCCTGCCGACGACAGCGGGGCGACCGTCATCGCCTCGCACGTCGATGCCCTGGGGGAGGGCCTCGGTCCGTTCTCGCAGCTGCGCGATGTCGCTGCGGGCACGCAGATCGAGATCGTCGACGAGGAGGGGGCGCGGCACACCTACCGCGTCGTGACGGTCGAACGGATCAGCAAGGAGGTCGTGCCATGGGGGGAGTACTTCTCCACTGCCGGTGCGCCTCGCCTGGTGCTCGTGACCTGCGGCGGCGAGTACGACCCCGCCGTCGGCAGCTACGAGGACAACTACATCGTCACCGCCGAGAAGGTGTCATGACAGGCTCACCCGCTACGCTGACGCCGACGGGCGCGCTCCGCGCCCGTCGGCCGGCGCGGCTCGAGGGGGCGGACATGACGACAGCGGTCGACGACGCCGCTCTGCTGGCCGAGCGCTTCGTGCGCGGCGACGAGCGCGCGCTGGCCGAGATCTACGGCCAGTGGTCGGCCCTCGTCTACTCGCTCGCGCTGCGATCGCTCGGCGACGCGACCGATGCGGAGGACGTGACCCAGCGGGTCTTCGTCGCGGCCTGGCAGGGGCGCGAGCGCTACGACCCGCAGCGGGCCAGTCTCTCGGCCTGGCTGGTCGGCATCACCCGCCACTCGATCGCCGACGCCCACCAGGCCCGCAGCCGCGAGCGCACCATCACGGCGCAGGTCGCCGCCATCACCGGCGACGACGCGGTTCCGGCGCCGGAGGTCGAGCTCGCCGATCGTCTTCTCATCGCCGACGAGATGGCCCGCCTCGAGCCGCTGCAGCGCCAGGTGGTGCAGCTCGCATTCTTCGACGACCTCACCCACCTGCAGATCGCCGAGCGGCTCGGAATGCCGGTCGGAACCGTGAAGTCGCACATCCGCCGCAGCCTCACGAAGCTGCGGGGCCGATTGGAGGTGAGCCGTGGATCAGCCACGTGACCGCGTCGCTCACATCGACGCCGAGACCCTCGCGCTCGTCGCGCTCGGAGAGTCCGTCGACGCGGCGGCGGAGGTGCACATCACCGCCTGCGCCGAGTGCCGGCGCGAGCTCGACGGCCTGCGTTCGACCATCACCGTCGCCCGCTCGGCGGTCGGGGAGGTCGCCCTCACCGATGCGCCGCCGCGGGTGTGGCCCGCGATCCGCGGCGAGCTGGGCCTCGACCCCGCGCTCGAGCCGCCGAGCCGGCCCGCTCGCGTGCCGTCGGTCGCCACGGTCGGCAGCGCGCCCGCTCCGGTCGTCGACCTCGCCGCTCGTCGCGAGCGTCGTGGGGGCATCCCGCGCATCATCACCGCCGTCGTCGCATCGGCGGCGGCAGCCGCGCTGATCACCGGGGCCGTGCTGGGCTGGGGAGCCGCGGCGCCGCGCGACGCGGGCCAGGTGCTCGCCGCCGCGTCGCTCGACGCGCTGCCGTCGTGGCCGGCCGCGACCGGCGAGGCGACGCTCGCGCAGCTCGGCGATGGGCAGCGGGTGTTGCGCGTCGCGCTCGATGCCGAAGTGGCGGGCGATGTCGTGCGCGAGGTCTGGCTGCTGACGCCGGAGGTCGACGGACTCATCAGCCTCGGCTACCTCACGGGGGCGTCCGGCGAGTTCATCGTGCCCGACTCCGTCGATCTCGACCGGTTCTCGGTGGTCGACATCAGCGCGGAGCCCCTCGACGGAGACCCCACGCACTCCGGAGATTCCATCGTGCGTGGGGCCCTCGAGGTCTGACGCGTCGGACGGCTCGTGCCGTCCGTGCGGAGCCGCAGCGGATCAGGCCGCAGCGGTCTCCGCGGGCGCGGCCGCCTTCTCCTTCTTCGGGGGCAGCGTGAAGAGCGTCGCGACGCCGATGGCGATGAGGATCCAGCCGCCGAAGATCAGGAAGGTGACGATCGCGAGGCCCGGGAGCGTGAAGACCACGATGCCACCGACGATCGAGATCACGCCCGACACGATCGCGAGCCAGCGCGGCAGCGCCGTGCGGCCGGTGATGCCGCCCGCGATCGAGGCGACGCCGTCGAAGATCCAGCCGAAGCCGATCACGAAGGCGAGCACCAGCAGCGACTGCGCGAGGTTGTTGAGGGCGATGATGCCCGCGATGATGATGAGCACGCCGAGGATGCCCACGAGCCACCGCACGCCCGTGCTGAGCGAGTCGCTCGTGAAGGCGATGACGAGGCGGAAGATGCCGCTCACGACGAGGTAGGCGCCGAAGAGCAGGGCGACGGTGATGAGGGTGGCGCCCGGCCAGACGAGCGCCGCGACACCGAGGGCGATCGCGGAGATGGCGGAGGCGATGACGAAGCCGCGCTCGAGCACGACGGGGGAGGGGGCGGCTGACGTGTCGGCCATGGTTCTCCTGCTTTCCAGAGGGTGGTCACCGCGCGATTGCGTGGTGTCGTCGTCAGCCTAGACGCGCGAGGGCTCCGGCCCCAGAGCGAAACGTCGGCCGGCGATCTCTGTGGGGCGGATGCGCACCCATCGGTACTTGAGGGTCGGGATCCACGGCTCGAGGCCGAGCTGCTCCGCCGCATCCATCTCGCTCTGGCGCTCGACCCGCTCGGCGCGCCCCTTGACGACCACGCTCCACGCCTCGACCTCGTCGTGCCCGTCGATCTCGAGGGCGACGCGATCGTTGATCGCGAGCTCGAGCAGCTTCGTGCCCGGGGCTGTGCGGAAGTACACCGTGCGGGCGGCCTCGTCGACCGCGTAGTTGATCGGGAAGATGTCGACGAGGCCGGCCGCGCTCGCGGCGATGCGCCCGATGGCGGTCGAGCGCAGCAGATTCCAGCACTGGTCGGTCGTCAGCTCGGTGATTCCCCCGAATCCCATGACCATGCGGTGCTCCTCTCGACCGCTCAATTCCAGCGCTCGGGGCCCGCGCGGCAGTAGGGCCGAAGGTCCCGAACCGGTGGTGCCCTTTCGGGCGCCATCCCTAGGCTGAGCCCATGACCCTGCTGCCGATCCCCGCCCGCACCGTGACCTACAGCGAGCACGGCGGGCCGGAGGTGCTGCGCATCGAGCAGCTCGAGGTGGCGGCTCCTGCTGCCGACGAGGTGCGGGTGCGCGTGGTCGCTTGCGGGCTCAACCCCGTCGACGCGAAGCTGCGCGCCGGACGCTCGCGCATGCAGCTGCCGCTCCCCGTGCGCGTGGGGCGCGAGTTCTCGGGCACGGTCGAGGCCATGGGAGCCGCGGTCACCGAGTTCGCGCTCGGCCAGCAGGTCTTCGGGTCGATTCCGCAGGGATGCGCCGCTGAGCACCTCGTCGCACCCGCGGCGGTGATGGCCGCGGTGCCGAAGGGGCTGCGTCTCGAGCAGGCCGCCGGCCTCTCGCTCGCCGGCCAGACCGCGTGGGATGCCCTGGAGTCGCAGCACCTCGAGCGCGGCGCCACCATCGTCGTCAGCGCCGCCGCGGGCGGGGTCGGGGGCATCCTGGCGCAGCTCGCCGTCGCTCGCGGCATGCGCGTCATCGGCACGGCGAGCCCGGCGAATCACGACTGGCTGCGCTCGCGCCGCGTCGAGCCGGTCGCCTACGGCGAGGGTCTTGCCGCTCGACTGGCCGCGCTCGCTCCCGAGGGCATCACCGCGGTCTTCGACCAGTCCGGCGCCGAGACGATCGAGGCGGCCCTCGAGCTCGGCGTTCCCGTGGAGCGCATCAACACGATCGCCGCCGACGCGAGCGTCTACGGTGTGCGGGCGGTCGGGCGCGGCCCGGTGCATCCGCCCACTCTGGATGCCCTTGCCGCCCTCGTCGTGGCGGGCACGATCGACCTGCCGATCGAGGCCGCCTACCCTCTCGACGAGGTGCGTGCCGCGTTCGAGCACCTCGAGCGCGGGCACCTGCGCGGCAAGATCGTCCTCACGATCCCCTGATCGGAGGTCGGCCCGTCAGCGCGGCAGGTCGGGAGCGATCGCTTCCGGTCGCGTCGCCCACGCGCGACGCACGGTCTCGAGATCGGCCGTCCAGTCGCGCTCGGTGAGCTCGGGACTGGCGATCACCTGGCCGTAGTGCTGCCCGCGAGCGTCCGCGATCGCGCGGCTCCAGCTGTGACGGGCGGGGTCGTAGGCGAGTCGGCCTGTGCCGGCGCTGCTGGTCACCTGCAGCACCGAGGTGCCCGTCCCGCTGACCATCGCCCAGATCGTGCCGCTTCCGAACTCGCCCACGACGGTGCGGGCGCGGCGGAAGAGCGCGAACTGCTGCGCGAGGGGGAGGTCGGGCGGGTAGACCACCGTGCAGCCCTGGTCGGCGAAGAATTGCTCGAGGGCCGCGGCATTGCGGCAGCCGCTGCGCTCGTTGCGGCGCTCCCGCCGCGTCACGTAGATGTCGAGCGCTCGCGGGGGATCCGCGAGATCGCTCGCCCAGTGCTCATCGAGCCGCGCGATGAGCCGGTCGAGCCGGGCGCGGTCGATGCGGCGGTCGCCCCCGGGCTGCGCCGCGTGGGAGGCGAGCAGCAGCCGCTCGACCCGCGCCCACTCGCGGTGGTCGCGAGCCAGCAGCGCGGGCGGCTCCGCCGCGAAGCCGGCCGCCGCGTACAACGGTCGGTCATCCCACGGCGGCACGATGCCGATCACCCGATGCGCCTCCGTGCGCGTGCGCAGGGTGTGCAGTCGCGGAAGCCGGTGCAGCAGCCAGTGGCCGAACGCCTTCTCGCGCGCGGCGCCGTTGGCCGTCAGGCCGTCGAGCTCGTGCGCGGGGCCGCCCGCGGGAGGGTCGGTCGATCGGGCCGGCAGCCCCCAGCTGCGGCCGACCACGGGCTCTCCCTCGTGCCAGACCATGCCGTCGGAGCACACGGCGACGTCGCGCAGCTCGAGAACCTGCTCGCCCGGCGCGGGCGGCTCGGTGCTGGCTCGACCGACGTCGCGCCAGCGCTCGCCGTCGTGCACCGCATCGGTGAGGGCGCGGCCGTGCTCGGCAGGGGCATCCGCCCGATGCACCACACGCGCCCACGACGGCAGACGCTGCTCGTCGATGACGGGGTCGAGGCGCAGCACCATGACCCCCATGGTGCCAGTGCGTCGCGGGGGCGAGCAGCTAGCCGATGCTGGAGCCCACTGCGCCCGTGAGGTAGGGGATCAGCCAGATCGCCCACACGACCACCGAGAACCGGTGGAAGCGCTGCTTCTCGGCCTCCCGCCCGCGCACGAGCACGACGATCGCCCAGAGCAGGTGCACCGCCATGAGCGCGAGCGCGATGACGCCGCTGACGGCCATGATCTGGTTCAGGATGCTCGTCTCGACCCCCGCCGCCCGATTCTGCTCGGCGATGAGGCTCATGAGGTACGTGCCGCTCGCGTCGGCCGCGAGCCCGAGCCCGAAGAACGCGGCGTGCCAGGGCTTGAGGGTGCGCTGAGCACGTTCGGCCCAGACGCCGACGGTGTAGAAGACGAGGGCGAGGGTGATGAGGATGATGGCGGGCAGCAGCATGCGCCCAGTCTGGGGTGCGGCAGCGGCCCGCGCGACGGGTTCGCCGGTATTCAGGACGAAGGTCCCGGCGCACTAGCCTGAGCGTCATGCTGCCGGTGCTGCGCCCTGTGCCCGCCCTCACGCCCTCCGCGCTCGTGACGATCGTGCACCTGAGCGCGATCGGCGCCGGCGCGGACGACCTCGTCGCCGCGACCAAGCCCCTGCTCATGCCGGCGCTGCTCGCGGGCCTCGTGCTGGCGCTGCCGGTGCGGCGCTCGCCGCTGCTGCTGTGGGGCGGTCTCGCCCTGGTCTTCTCATGGCTGGGCGATGTGCTGCTGCAGAACCCCGGCGACCTCGGCTTCCTGCTCGGCATGGCCGCGTTCGGGCTCGCCCATCTCGCGTACATCGTGCTCTACCTCGGGCCGCTGCGCACGCGGGGCCTGCCACGCTGGGGTCTCGCGCTGGGCATCCTGCTCGGCGTCAGCTGGTGGGGCAGCATGGTCGCCGCTCTCGCCCTGTGGCTCGGGTCGCTGCTCGTGCCGGTGGCGGTCTACGGTCTCGTGCTCGGCGCCGCTGCCGTGTGTGCGCTGACGACGCGCCCGCTCGTCGCCGTCGGGGCGGTAGTCTTCCTCGTCAGCGATACCCTGCTCGCCTTCGACCGCTTCCTGCCCGGGTTCTCGGTGCTCGACGCCGACCTCGCGATCATGCTGACGTACTGCCTGGGGCAGGGGCTCATCATCGCGGGGGTCATCGCCGCGGGGCGGGCGCGAGCCCGCACCCCTGCTAGTATCTGAAGGTTGCCGTCCAACGGCCGCGGATACAGAGAGCTACGGGCATCGGGCCCGCAGCGCCGCGCAACGAGCAGAGAAGGGGGTCCCCTCTATGGCACTGGATGCAGACGTCAAGAAGGCGATCATCGATGAGTACGCAACCCACCCCGGTGACACCGGATCCCCCGAGGTGCAGGTCGCGATGCTGACGCGTCGCATCAAAGACCTCACCGAGCACCTGAAGCAGCACAAGCACGACCACCACTCGCGTCGTGGCCTGCTGCTTCTGGTCGGTCAGCGTCGCCGTCTGCTGGGCTACCTGGCCGATGTCGACATCGAGCGCTACCGCTCGCTGATCGAGCGCCTCGGGCTGCGCCGCTAGTCGAGCGACACCGCGAGCTTCTTCTGCAACGGCCGCTCTCCGACTCTGTCGGGGGCGGCCGTTGTGGTCTCGACCGGGAGGGAACAGGCACGTGATCCATCGGCAGGCAACAGCGGCAGAGGTCACGCTCATGGCGGACTGGGCGGCGCACGAGGGCTGGAACCCGGGCCTCGGCGACCCGGAGGCCTTCCGCGCCGCCGATCCGGAGGCCTTCCGGGTCGCCGAGCTCGACGGCGAGGTCGCCGCGACGATCAGCCTCGTGCGGCACTCCGACGACTTCGCCTTCCTCGGCTTCTACATCTGCCGACCCGACCTCCGCGGTCGCGGAATCGGCTACAGCCTCTGGCAGCACGCCATCGAGCTCGCGGGCGATCGCGTCATCGGGCTCGACGGCGTGGCCGACCAGGAGGCGAACTACGCGCGCTCGGGCTTCGTGCGCGCGGGCGCCAGCAGCCGCTGGATGGGAACCCTCGAGGCCGCGCCGCATCCCGGCATCCGTGCGGCCGAGCCGGGCGATCTCGCCGCCCTGCGGGCTCTCGATGCAGCGGCGTGGGGCGTGCGCCGCGACGCGTTCGTCGAGGCCTGGGCGAGCCCGCATCCCGATCGGCGCACGGTCCTCCTGGCCGACGGCAGCGGCTGGGCCACGGCTCGCCGGTGCCGCGAGGGTGTCAAGGTCGGGCCCATTGTCGCGCCGACCGCGGATGCGGCGCTCGCGCTCGCCGCCGCGGCGCTGCACGCGCTCGCCCCCGAGGGTGCAGCTCCCCTCGCTATCGACCTTCCCGACGAGGCCGTCGAGCTCGCGGCGCGTCTCGCTGAGCGCGGCTTCGCCGTGACCTTCGCCACGGCGCGGATGTACCGCGGCACGGCCCCCGTGCTCGGCCCGACCGCCCAGGCCATCGCGAGCATGGAACTGGGCTGACTATCAGCGTGCGCGCCGGGGAGCGTGGCACGCTGGTGCCGTGGGTGAGCGCATCGAGGCCTCCCGGCTGGCACGCAGCCGCGCACGCTCCGCGCGTCTCCGTGCCGCTCGCCGCGTGAGCACCGGCGGGGTCGCCGCAGCGCTCTGCCTCGTGCTGCTGGGAGCCTGCAGCCCCGCTCCCGCGCTCGACGACCTCGACGACGTGCGCGCCGCACGCGATGCGGCCGCCGCCACGGCGCACGAGGCAGCGCTCGAGCGCGCGGCCGTCTTCCTGCGGGACAAATGGGGCCCCGTCGCCCTGCCCGACGTGCCGGTCGAGCGCTGGGTGGCGGCAGGGGAGTGGGGCCCGACGATGGCCCGCTGCCTCGACGACGCGGGATTCGCGGGCACGCGGCCGGCCGACGATGGCGAGCGGCTCGACTACAGCGCCGTGCAGCTCGGGTCGACGCGCGAGTTCTTCGAGATCGACGTCGCCGGCTGGATCTGCCAGGCCCGCTACCCGGTGCGCACGTGGTTCGAGGACGACGTGCGCGCCATCGAGGCGCCCTGGGCGTTCCGCTACCTGACGTCGACGCTCGTGCCGTGCCTGCTCGCGCACGGCTACGAGGTGCCCGTGCCGCCCGACGCCGGCGCGTTCGCCGCCGGGTGGCGCACCGACGCGGGCTTCGACGCCTACGCGCTCGTCGGCGAGGGCGCGGGCGACCGGGCACGCGCGGCGGCCCGCTGCCCGAGCCCCGAGACCGTGCTGGACGGCGCGACGTGAGCGGCGCATCCCGCCGCCTTCTCGTGGCCGTCGCCGCGATCGTCGGATGCACGCTCACCGCCTGCGCCGTGCCCGACCGCGACGGGCTCGGCCTCGAAGCCGTGGCGCAGGAGCGCGCCGACCGCGCGCAGGCCCGCGTCGACGCCCTCCTCGAGTCGTTCGAGGGGTATCTGACCGACCGCTGGCCGGGCATCGTGCTGCCGGAGACCGCGGTCGAGGCCTGGCTGCCAGCCGGAGCCTGGACCCCGGCGTTCGAGCGGTGCGCGACCGAGGCCTCTGGTCTGCTCGTGCGCGTCGATCCCGATGCGGGGGTCATCGCCGACCCGCCCGCGCGCACCGCCGGGCAGCTGCGCGACCTCGAGGTGGCGATCTACCTCTGCCAGGGCACGCTGCCGCCGCCCGGGTTCGCCGAGCCCGACCCGGGCCCGGTCGAGATCGCCTGGGTGACGCAGTACGCGCGCGAGACCCTGCCGGCCTGCCTGCGCCGCGAGGGGGTCACCGCGCAGCCGCTGCCCTCCGACCCGTTCGCGATCCTCTCGGGCGGCTCGACACCGAGCTGGGATCCGTATGCCGCCCTCCGCGGAGACGGGCCGGCCCTGCGGCGCGTGCAGGCGATGTGCCCGCATCCCTCCACGCTGCTGGCCGGGCTCTCGCCGGTCGGGGCCGAGCTCACCGGTGTGCCCTCCGTGGTCGACCCGGCCGGAGGTGCGCCGTGATCGCCCCCCGTCGGGCCCTCGTCGCCGGCGGCGCCGGCGCCGCCGTCGCCTTCGTCTCGGCCCTCGCGCTGGGCGGCTGCGCCGCGCAGCCCGACGTGCCGAGCCTCGCCGCGGTGGAGGAGGAGCGGTCGCTGACGATGACGGCCGCGTGGGTGCGGGCCGCCGCGGCGACCGACGAGTACATCGCGCGCGACTGGCCCGAGGCCGAGTATCCGCCCCTGCGGTTCGAGCGCTGGATCGAGAGCGGCTCCGCCGTCGAGGAGACCCTCGCCTGCATGGAGGAGATCCTCGACCGGCCGGTCGGTGGGCAGGAGGAGCGCGGCGTCGTCGACCTGCTTCCCCGACCGGAGGGGGAGCCGACCTGGCAGCTGCCCGTGGCGCAGCTGCGCTGCCAAGTGCAGCTCATCCCGTGGACGGGCCTGTACCCGTTCGGCGGTCCGCTCGAGCAGGAGTGGGTGCGCCACCAGCTGACCGTCGCCCTGCCGGCGTGCGTGCGGCGGTGGGGCGGCGAGCTCGTCATCCCCGACCTCGATCGCGCGGTCGACGCGTCGATCTTCCCGACCTCGAGCGGTCGGGAGGTCGTCGCGACCCAGAGCGTCTGGCTCGCGGCCGAGCTGCGCGGCGTCGACGCGATGACGCAGGCCCGCATCCGCGCGCTGTGCCCCGACCCCGGGCGCACGCTCGCGCAGCTGGGCCCCGTCGAGATCCGCTCGATCGATGTCGGGCCCGCAGGCTCGGGGGGTCAGCCGTGACGGCCGCCGTCCGCGCCGTCCGCGCGCGTGGCGTCGCCTTCGCCCTTGCGCTCCTGGCCTTGCTGACCGGATGCGCGTCCGCCGCCCCCGCCGCCCCCACCCTCGACGACGCCGTCGCCGAGCGCCGCGCGGCCATCGAGGCGGCCGAGCGCGAGCGCTTCGACGCCTTCGTCGCGTCGTCGTCGGCGCGCATCGCCGAGCTCGGGGTGCCCGTGCCCGAGTTCCAGGGAGTCGTCGCGCGTGAGGTGTGGCCCGATGCGGTCGCGGCGTGCATCGACCAGACCGACCCGCGCATCCGCGCCGATCGGGTCGACGACCGCCTGACCGTGTCGTACTTCGGGATGGTCGGCGAGCTCTATGACCGCTCGCGCTGGGCGATCGAGAGCTGCACCGCGCAGTTCGGGGTCGCCGAGCCGGGGGCGGCGGCCTCGCCCGGCCCGATCGAGCTCGCCTGGCGGTTCGACGACGCGCGCACGCGGGTGCTGCCGTGCCTGCGCGGTGCCGGCCTCGCGGCCCCGAGCCTGCCCAGCGAGGGGGCGTTCGTCACCGCCGAGGCGGCCGGCAGCCCGTGGAACCCCTACGCGCTGCTGCAGGGCGATCCCGCCGGGCTGCAGCGCGCCCTCACCCTGTGCCCGCCGAGCAGTCGGCTGATCGCCGAGCGCGAGGCCGCCCCGTGAGCGGCGCGGCGCAGAGCGACGGGCGCGCGCGGCCCGAACCCGTCGTGCGCGCGCGGGCGGGACGCTGGGTGGCGCGGCTGGTCGTCGCCGGGGTGCTCGTCATCGTCGGGGCGGGGCTGCTGCTGGCGGACGCGGTGCCGGAGGGCATCCCGCGCATCGCCGTCAGTCTGCTGACACTCGCCGCCTTCGGGCTCGGGGCCGCGAGCGTCGCCGTGATCACGGTGCGCTTGCGCACCTCGGTGCGGTTCGACGGCGAGGCGCTCGTGGTGCGCGATCCGCTCGGCGCCCGGGTAGTGCCGCTCAGCGACCGGGTCGTGCTGGGGCGGGGTCTCGACTCGGCGCTGACCCCGGCGTACTGGCTGTTCGACGGCGAGCGCCGCGCGG